>NZ_JBMIRP010000087.1:0-20735 GCF_049202975.1 Ureibacillus sp. MALMAid1270
CAGTTCGGGAATTTGCCTCCGGCTTCCTTCAGATTCCACCTCACGGTGGACACCCTTGCCATTAGCTAACAGTTCCTACTGCCAAGCCTGTAGTGGACTTTCACCACCAAGTTATAGCCCATGCCGGGCGCACAATAAAAGTAGCACCTTCCAAGTCTCGGATGGAGCTACTTTTTCGCTATTCAACAGAAACCAATTCTGGAATTGGATATTTCACTTCTGAAAAGTTCTTAATGAGTAGTTCTTCATTTACCATTTCGCCTGTTCTTTTATCGATTGTTTTCCGCCAAATTTCATTTTCCCTATAATTTTTTCCGTTTTGTTTTAAAAAACGATGATTTCTTTCCTCAATATGATAAGCATAAGGCATTTCTTCATTGGAAAAAATGGCACCTTTTAAATGTTTATCCGTAAGCCATACTTTTATCTGAAATGAATAGGATGTCCGATTTGATATTTGTAAATCGACATAATTGTAAAAAACACTCGCTCCACTTCCAAATGGAAGCGTTCGGCCAGAGTCAGGAAATGGATCGAAACTATGATGATGTCTTTCAGTTACTACTAGAGGAGTATGTAATGCCATCCAGTAAAGGAGATTGGCTAATTGGCAAATTCCTCCACCTACCCCTGTCTTTACTTCGCCCATTGCAAGCTGCATCCCCTCAATGTACCCTTTTGCTTTCGTTGTTTTCCCAACTGGCTTCCAAAACGAGAAAACTTCCCCAGGTTTTATGACAATTCCATCGATTTTACTTGAGGCAATTTTTAAGTTTGTAATTTTATTTTCTTGTAATTGAGGATCACTATTTCCCAAAGTTCTCCTTAGAAGTGATTGATGTTTTTTGCATGTATGGGAAAATGTAGCAGATAAATCTCGGTGTTTTGCGAATTTTTTTCTGATTAAAAAATTAATTATTCCACGAAAAAGTCGTTTTTGCCCAATTCTTATATGATAAAAAATTGGATGAATTTCTGAAAGTCGTTTCAATGGATCTTCCTCCTAACAAACTTAAAACATTGATAATAAATCGTATGTCCAATGAACGGATACATTCCCAAAAATTTGGGTGTTTTTATAATGTATAATCCATGTTAAAGTTGTTTTTGTCAGTAGCCTAACATCATATGACAAAACAACTTTTGAGGAGTGGATTAGTTGAAAAAACAATTGTTCATAGTGACAGCAGCATTTGGAATTATATTCTCTGGGTTATTTACTCAAGCTTCAGCGCATGAGGTAAACCACAAAGTAGAAACAGACGATACACTATGGAAAATTGCGAATTCAAATAATATTTCTGTTGAAGATTTAAAAACTTGGAATCAATTAAATTCAAATACAATCTATGTTGGGCAAGAATTAACTTTAATTGCACCACATACACATACAACTTACGGTTCTTATACTGTTAAATCAGGTGACACACTGTATTCAATCGCAAAGGCACATAATACAACAGTTTCAGAAATTAAATCTATTAATCAATTAAATTCAGATACAATCAATATCGGACAAGTATTAAAAATACCTAATGCAAAACAATCAACTTCAAAAACTTATGTTGTACAATCTGGTGATTCATTATGGCAAATTGCTACAAAAAACGGTTTAACTGTACAACAATTAAAAGTGTTTAATGGATTAACTAGCGATGCAATATATGTTGGACAAGTCTTGAAATTAACATTAGATGGAACAGAAACTGCAAAATCTGAGGTTAATAATTCATTAAATGTCGGTGCTTTAATCGCTGAAGGTAAGAAATATCTAGGTGTTCCATATGTTTGGGGCGGTAGCACTCCAAGCGGATTTGACTGCTCTGGTTTCTTAAATTATGTGTACGGAAAAGTGGGCATCTCAATCCCTCGTACAGTAGAAACGATTTATGCAGATTCAACGAGTGTTACAACTCCACAACCTGGTGATTTAGTATTTTATACAACATACAAAGCAGGTCCAAGCCATGCCGGAATTTATATTGGTGACAACAAATTCCTTCATGCAGGATCTTCTACAGGTGTGACTATTACCGATATGAATAATCCTTACTGGAAAGCTCGTTATCTAGGTGCGAAAAAAGTAAATCTGTAGATAATATTATAAAACAAAAGAAGCTCTATTGCCAATATATACCAATAGAGCTTCTTTTTTTTATTATGCATTTTTAGGATGTCGTGTTCTTAAATCTGATGAGCCTTTAATGACTTCAACGATAAACACAAATAATGGAATTCCGATAATTAATCCCCAAGCGCCAAATAGTAGTTCACCAACGATTAAAACCATAAAGGTAAAGAAGATAGGTAATTTCATCGTGATGGAGTAAAGTTTCGGGTTTAAGAAGTATGATTCAATCGCATGAATAATCATGATCATTATGAAAACATAAATAATGTACATAATTCCGCCAATTTGGAAAGCGATGATTGATAATGGAATTAATGAAATCACAACACCAATTACTGGCATTAACCCTAGGAAGAAAATCATGATTGCAAGCCCTAGTATATTAGGGAATCCTAAAATCATTAACCCAATAACAGATAAAACAGTATTCACAAGTGAAATTTGGATTTGTACTTTAATTGCTAATCCAAAAGTATTTAAGAAGCTATTACCAAAATTAACAATTTGGATAAAAACCTTTTCCGTTTTACTAGAACGGAACGAATTGCTGAAAGTTTTGATTTTATCAATTTCTAATATAAAGAAAAAGCTTAATAGAATTGCCATGAAGACTTCGAGTAAAAATGTACTCACGTCTTTTATCGCCGCAAGTAACGTATCTGCGACATTTTTTAATATTCCTTCCATGTCCAAATTTCTAATATATTCATAGATTCTTTCTGGCATGAGATCTTTAAATTGCTCTATATTAATGGATGAGCTTTGAATGATAATAGCTGTTAATTGTTGAATCGCTGCAGGGAGATAATGATAACCTGTTAACGTAACAACAGCGATGATTATACTATACATGAGCACAACTAACAGCTTCGGTCGTTTTAAAGATTTTGGTAATATATGTAGTATTTTAGCGAATGCTGTATAAGCTAAATATGTAAAAATAAATGTTAGTAATAAAAAATTTAATGCATTTTTGAAAAAGTAAAGCAGACCGATAATAACAATAATAATTATCCACTTTAAGTTCGCTTGCTCTTTAAACCAATTCATTTCTTAACCCCTTCACTTTGATTCGAATTCCATAAACTTAAATAATACTCTGATTAATCAAAAAATTTCATTTTATTCAATTAAAGCGTAGCACGTGAAGGTATATATACACAATATAAAAATTACAAAATTATGACTTTTTTATATAACATTTATACTATTGTAACGAAAGCATTAATGAATATTGTAATTCTGTTTCGACCTAGTCAAACAGTTTCCGACTTTATTAATCTTTTTTTTTTACATAATAAAAGGACATTACCCTACTCATTTGAGGGCAATGTCCGGTTTAAACTGAAAGCTATTCTAAGCTTTCAGCGATTTCTAGAATTTGCTCTTTTGTTAATTCTGTACTTGTTGATGAAACCTCATATAAAAGACCGTTTTCTTCCCAGCTAATGCTTAGGTAGTCTTCCATTTCGTATTGGATACCAGTTGTACCACGTACGGAAATTTCTTCTCCTTCCATTTCTTCAAGGCCAATGTATTCAATAGGGTTTGTTGAAATTAAAATCCAATTGTAATCATCTTTATCGTAGCTTAACATAGCCATTTCCATTGATGAATCATAATACCCTTCTGTGTAAACATAACCTTCTGGAAGTGTAGTTGGTTCAGCAATATAATAACTTGCCATTTCTTGAATTTGTTCAACTGTCATACTCTCATCGTAAGAATACATTTCTTCTTCAGTTATAGCATTATCAATTGCTTCTTGAGGAATTTCAATTGGTTCAACCCCGTTAATATTTGAGATCGTCGCTTCGCCTTTCATTTTTAATGGAATTTCCATTCCGTCCATTTCCATTACAAGATCAATATTGAAAATTTGAGTTGTTTGAATGAAAGACTCTTTATCGACATGATATTCTAAATCTAATTGATTAATTTTAATAGAATTAATCATTTCTTCGATCATTGCGTCAGAAGATAAATCGCTACCCAATGAAGAATTAACATAATCTTCTATAAGTACTTTGTAAGTGTCATCATTACCTGATAACTTCAGGATATATTTACCTTCTTCTTCAGTCATTTCAATTTGGTCTTTAAATTGATTTAACTTTTCAAGACTTTCTTCGTTTAACTGATCAAAACTTGTAATACCTAATTCTTCTGTGTCCATTTTAACCCATTCGCCAAACATGCTCATATATGCAGCATCTTTGTTCATATACATTTCAGAATCAATTTCCATCCCTAATGCTTCCATGTTCATGTTAAAGTACATAGCATCTGGATTATGTGTTACATCACCAGTAATAGACATTTTTTGATCCATACCATCTGCAGTTATATCCATATCCATTTCAATTGAATAACTTGAAAGGGCTGTACTTGCTTCAATCGATTTACCTAGTACTTCAGCCTTGTCCAATTCTTTAGTTCCACATGCGGATAAAAGTGTTAATAGTAATAAACTTGTCATCCATAAACTAATCTTTTTTGTAATCATCTCTACCTCCAAATAGTTTCGAATTTTACTTCGAATATTTACTGCGATTTTCATAAAATCCATCATCCAGCTATATATTATTCTATAATAATTTAATTTTAAATCAACATAAATCTTTTGTTAACAATATACAATTCTACTACTTTTTTGATTGCTTTGTGAAAATCTTTAATTCCTCAATGAATTCTTCACGTTTCTCATCCTCAACAACTAGTTTCAACCCATAAGTTGTATATTGAGATAATTCTTTTTTCCAAACGATGTAACCGTCAAATTTGAAGATTTTATTATTTAATTCAAATGAAATCGTAAGCATGATTTGATTTGTCTTAATGTCTGGAATATTTAACTTTGATTTGATTCGTAACCCTTCAGGACTTACTTCTAATATATCAGCTTGCCCACCAGATGATTCTACTTCTCTATTATTTATGCGAATGATATTAAATAGTGCTGGAATTGGTTGTCCAAATTCATAGCGAAATGGTTCATTTCTTTTAAAATGCATATCATCACCCCGAGTTTGCATAGACCTTAACAATAATCGATACTTAGTACTTTGTAAAGATTTTTTCTATGTATTTTTTAACAGAACTAAAGCCCCCGCGCAGTTGCACGAGAGCTAATCCACTCTATAAACTCGAACAATCTAACTTTCCGAACTATATTTAAGCATAAATGGAAGAATGCTAGTCAATACAAGAGCAAATGGTAACAATAATCCAATGGTTAAACCAATCGATAAATTCAAACCATTCCTAAAGAATATTGCAAATAAAAATAATGGAATCACCATCCACATGGATGTATAGTACCTCGATTTAAAATCAACACTATATGTTTTTCCGCATCCACTACATTGGATTGGTTTGTACCCTAACCAAATTGATTTCACGATTTGAAACCATTTTAACTTCGTATTACATTTTTCACATTGTTGGATCCCCATTAAATTTCTCCTTCTCTAAACAATCTACTGACTTAATTATATAGCATACTAGCCTTAATTTTAGCTGTAGATTTTATCCCAATTTATGTTAAAAGCAGTTTTAAATAAAATAATAAGAGCGATGATTAAGGCTGCTAAATAGATATATATTCCGAAATTATAGAATGTGCTGAAATAATGTAGTCCTGCAAATACTATGATGATCAAAGATAAACCGAGTGCAACCATACCTGTACTATTTTGGTTGTAATCATCAAATGACTCCGCAAACGGAATGAATTTTTTTAGAATCATAAAACAAATGATAGCAAAGATACAGGCACTTAGAAAAACTATGATTAGATCAGGAACTATTCTAACACCAAATAGAACAATGAATGCAATACTTAATATCACGTAAACTGGCAAAAATAGTTTTAATATAAAAGCTTTAATTGTACCACTATACATAGGTTTTAGTTGTTTAAGCGGGGCTACACTATAGACCCATGCTCCCTTATATTTGCCTGAGTACTTCAGTAAAACTAAAATACTAGGGATAATAATTAAACAAAAGTAGATAGAAAAATAGGAATTACTTGTTGTTAACCCTTCCACACTACTAAATTGTAGCTCATTCAAAATAAAGATAAATGGAATAACAATTGAAAAGCCTAAAGAAGGATAGACTTTCAGTTTGAATTCACGTTCGTTTTTCATCATGCGACTGGCAAATCGGAAAAATGATCGCTCCTGTTGTGATGGGCAGATGATCTTCAACAAACCTTCACCAATTTTATTCTGTTTTTTCTCTTTTGCTTTCCCATGAAAAGATAGCTTTTGTAAATAATGCTCAAATGCAGGGTTGAATTTCATGTATAACCTAATGACGATAATTGGTACGATAATGCTTAATATCGTAAAAATCGTATAAATCATTTCGAAATTTTGCTTTAACAACATTTCAGTATTTGCAGCAAACCATATCGGGAATATGAATAACTGCCACCAATCAGGATCGATTGAAATAGATTGTCCTATAAATTGAAAAGAACGTACAAGTAATTGATACCCAACTAGAATTGCAAGGGACAAACCAATTTGTACATAGTTAATAATATCTTTTAGCTTCTCGCCATCAAAAAATCTAAGAATAAACAGATAGATAAGTGCTGTTAAGGCAACTATAAAGAAATCTAGCAAAATAATATTGATCAATGTGATGATGAAAAAACCGATTCCTTTATTAATAAGCGCAACAATTAATGGAATGCCAACTAATGCAATTGTAAGAAAAGATATGTAAATGATAATATGCATGAATTTCGCAGTATTAATTGTTTTGTTATTCACTGGTTTTGTAAATAAAATATTACGATCTCGGACGTCTAGTAATACTGAAGAAAAATCAGAAATCATAGAGGTCATAACAAAAAACGTAAAGATTCCGTAAAATAGACTCATTTGGAAAAGGTAATTTTCACCCATTAAAATAAATGGAATCATAAATAAACCAAACAAAACGTAAATCCAAAGCGATTTTACATATTGATTACTTTTTTCTTTTTGGTTGGAGTTTTGTGAGAAAATAGTTGGTACACGTCTACCATCCATCGTAAATTTCACTTGTAAAATTTTTCTCATTATCTTGTAATCCACACCAAATCTAGTGAATATACGCTCAAAACGATCTAAAAGTTTCAATGTACGAAAGTCTTCCATTCTTACATCTCCTCTACAATCGATACAAATTGTGCTCCAATTGATTGGTGTTCATTAAACCCTGTAAGTTCGTTGAAAATTTGTTCGAGTGATGAGCCTTCTTGATTAATTTGTTTTAACTCCCCAATCGTACCGTCTGCAGCGATTTTTCCATTGTTGAGAAGAATAATACGGCTGCTAATCTTTTCGACTACATCCATAATGTGTGAGGAATAAAATATGGTTTTTCCTTGTGCAGCAAGCTGTGTCATAATCTCTTTAAAAATCATCACACTGTTGGCGTCCAAACCATTTATTGGTTCGTCGAAGAATAAAAGTTCGGGGTTATGTAATAAACTCGAGATGATTAGTAGTTTTTGGCGCATTCCTTTTGAATAGGATGCAATTCGAGAATGATAAACTTCCCCTATCCCAAATAGCTCCATCAAATTTTTAGCTTTATAATCTGCAAGTTGAGGAGTTAGTCCATATAGTTCGCCGATAAAGGTTAAATATTCGAAACCTGTTAGATTATCATAAAGATCTGCGATTTCTGGTACGTAACCGATTTTCCGTTTATATTCGATGGAATCTTCTGCAATATCTTGACCAAAAAGTTTAACTTCTCCTTGATAATTGCTTTCAATACCCAACATAATTTTAATTGTCGTACTTTTACCAGCTCCATTAGGACCGATATAACCAATGATTTCCCCTTTTTTCACATGTAGTGAAACACCGTCTAATACGGATTTAGAACCGTAGCTTTTCTTCAAATCGTTAAGGGATACAATGTACTCTTCCATTCTATTACCCCACTTCTAAATTTTACTATTTTATTTAAGTGTAACATCCTTGAGAGGTTAGACCAAGTCTTTATGTGTTTTGGATTAGGTGCTTTTATGGGATTGGGGTCCGGAATCGGGGAATTTATTGAATCAGTTAGTGGATGAAGGACAGTTTCGGTGATTATTGATTTCGTTTTGGTCTTCATCAAGCCGATGAAGGACAGTTTTCAGCATATTCAGCTTCGTTCTGTCCTTCATCAATTAAAATCACTTATTCAACTCAGATAATTCAAACTCAATCACATCTTGAATTGCTTCATTTCCTACTACTCCGTTATGGAATGTATTCGTGTCTGCCCAATATAGCATTCTAAAAGCTTCACCGTTGTTAAGCTCAACTTCTAGAAATACACGCTCACCTTCGAGCTTCCCTACATCAAGTAATAATTGAGGGTTTTTAACTTCTAATTCTGGCCACACTGCAAGAAATTGCTCCAGAGATGTTTGAGAAAATTTGTGAATTCTACTTCCATCTTCTGTGCTTTCAAAATAAATATTTTTCACTAACCCATTCAACGGGAAAAAATCTTGAGCGGTTTTTGCTTCTGAATTATACTCTGCAATATAAACTTTATCGTCTGCAGTAATCAAAAAGTTCGTAGGATAACCTAAGACCTCATAAATCGGTGTACCCACTTCCAAGAATGTCGCATCACCATTCTTTTCTTTATGATCCACACAAGCATTACCAGCCATTTGATAAGTAACCTTACCAATCTCTTTACCTTTTTCAATTGTAATAGGCTCATTTACTACATCAGGATTTTGATAATGATGTTCGTACTTAATCCCTTGAATCATCACCATATCGATCCATTCAATTTCAGCATCAGGACACTGTTTTTCAGTACTGAAACTTGTTGTTTTTCCAATTGCAAGATTCGGATTACCCGAGGAACTATTACACGCTGTGAGAATAAACAATCCCAGTAATACAACAATAAAAAATAATTTTCTCAACAATCTCACCTCTTATCAATTCGACGTTCAGAATTGGAAATTGTTACAATTACCGCAGTATTTCATTAAACTACTTCACTTTTCTTTTTAACACAAAAATACACTAACCTTTATCAAGATTAGTGCTTCCCTTTCCATAACCTCGTAACATTTACTAACTTTCGACCTTCAAATGTCAATTTATAAATATCCGGCATCTCTAACCTTTTCCAAAACTCAAAATCGTATTGTTTATCGAAGAAATTCATAATCAAAACCATCAAATTTCCGTGTGTTCCGATAACAACGTTTTTATCTTGATATTTATCTAACACTTGGAAGGTTGCCTCTATCCCTCTTTGTTGAGCAATCCGATTAGATTCTCCACCTTCCAATGAATAGTCTTGATTCTCCCATACTTTTGATATGGCATAACTAAAATCTTTTACAGATCCCTCTGATAGCTTTCTTTCCTTAAAACCATTAATGATTTGAACATCTTGATTAATAAATTGTGCAATCCCTTCAACAGTTTGAATTGCTCGTTTGTAAGGGCTAGAAATTACATAATCAATGTCTTGATCTTTTAATAATTCTTTTATCCGAGAGGCATCTGCAAACCCTTTTTCAGATAACGGTCTCCCCAATTCATCCGATGAGTAATTCGAATGGGCATGCCGAACAAAATACAATGTCGTCAATGAAGGTTCAACTCCTATTTCAAACCACGTTGATGTATTAATTCACCATTAATAGTTAAATTCAACAAAAAACGCATCAATCCTTCCTAGACTGATGCGCTTCACGATTTAATATGATAAATGATCTTAAATAAAGGTAATTTCTAGAAATTCATTGCTGAATAATTTGAATACGGTTTCCACAAGTATCATCGAAAATCGCAATTGTGACATTACCCATTTCTGTCGGCTCCATAAAGAACTTTACACCGAGATTTACTAATCGTTCGTACTCTGTATGAATATCTTCTACTCCGAACATTGTGACAGGGATGCCACCATCATATAACTTCGATTGATACTCTTTTGCAATAGGATTATTATTTGGTTCAAGTAAAAGCTCTGTACCTCCCTGTTGCTCTGGAGAAACTAGGGTAATCCATCTATAATCACCAGCGGGCACATCATGTTTTTTAATAAAGCCCAATGTTTCCGTATAAAACTTTAATGCATGCTCTTGATCTTCTACAAAAATACTCGTTACAATGATTTTCATATCTTAATGACTCCTATTCTAAATGTTAATTCACTTGCTGGTTACGTCATTACATTTATACCTTTTTTCTTTGATAATAAAACCTCAAATTGCCAAAAGCTTATTTAACAAAATGACAAATATCTAAAATAACATTTCCAAATTCGTCTGGGTTTGTAAATCGGGGACACCCATATCTTTCAAAGAACCACCATGCCTCTACTTCATCTCTAGCAATTTCAAATCCTTCTTCAGAAAGTTTATTTGCGCACTCTTCCTCATTGCCAAAGATTTCTGGTATGATTCCTTTTAACCAACAAACTCCTAATTGTGAAGCCGGAAAATTAATTGATTCAAACCCTTCAGGTGCTACTGTATCTTCTGGGAGGAACATTCCAATCCAATATTCAAATGGTTCTCCTTCTTTCCAACGCATAAGCCCCATATTTGTATTGAAATCTTCATATGCATTTTTAAACTCATCAGTCATCAAAGATTCAAGTTGATTAAATCGATCTGTTTGAAACCATTCTTCCCACTTCGCTGTGAAGCTTCCTTGAACTCGATCTGCATCGCCATATTTTATTCCGATGAATGTCATAGCAGGAATCGCTTGTTTATAAGTTCTGACAATTTCATGCATTATTTTATCCTCCAATAATATTGAAAGTTAGTTTCTAATTGGTTTAATTTTCATTGTGTTTAAATTATAATTAACATAGAAAGAAATGGAAATGAGGAAATAAAAATGTCTCCACATAAAAGGTTTAAACTTTCGAAGCTAAATCAATTCGTAAAAATGAAAGCTTCTTTTGCTCACCTACAAAATCAAGATCAATATACAGATCATTTAATACCTGTTGATTTTGCTACGCAAATATTAGAGAGCTTAATCAATAAAGGTTTGAGTGGTTACGAATTGGTCGAAAAATTTAAAGAAGTTACCTTATCTACCGGTTGGACAGTTTTTCGTGCTAATAATGAAAAATAAGCTGGTTTGAATGAATGCATACATGCATATTACTTTAGACTGTTATGAATACTAGCTTTTATTCTCTGTGATTTTCAAAAGATTCAACCAATCTTCTATAGACAACTTATCTGTAATATGTCTTAATTCGCTTGGGACATCTACAAAACACATCAATTCTAAACTATTGCCATCTGGGTCATTAAAATAAACTGAAGCATTTCCTTGATTTGGTCTTACGAATGGCTCAATAGACGTTCTACTTCCAAATGGAACTGCTTCAACTTGAATCGATTTCAGCCAATTAATCGACTCCTTTAAATCCTCAAATGTAACTCGAAAAGCAATATGGCGTAAAGATGGGTGGTATTGTGTTCGGTACTCTTCCCCTTCCCATAATCCTAACCAGCTCATCCCTTCTTCGATCCAAAAGAATGCAGTATCTTCATCGCGCCATGCGAACTTCAATCCTAATCTTTTATAAAATTCCATAGATACTTCTAAATTTTTCACAGGTAAATGTGCTTCATACAACCCCTTAATCATACGATCCCCTCCTTGGTACATATTACCAAACTCTAGGGATAAACGAACTCGTAAAAAAGTTGTAAGTTTCCAATGCTATAGAGAATTAAACTTTAAAAA
Organism: Ureibacillus sp. MALMAid1270; assembly: GCF_049202975.1. Classification (NCBI taxonomy): domain Bacteria; kingdom Bacillati; phylum Bacillota; class Bacilli; order Caryophanales; family Caryophanaceae; genus Ureibacillus; species Ureibacillus sp. MALMAid1270. The sequence goes on from NZ_JBMIRP010000087.1 coordinate 11,884, forward strand.
TTGCTGCAGTCTCGCAATGTTTTCCTCAAAAAATAGTTTATTCTTTTCAATTCCCCGACGTTTACACCAGCCGATGCTATTGAAGGCATCAGCGAATCGGTAGAAAGGTAGTACAATTTCTAAATCAATTAATGGTCTAACACTTTGATAACCTTCTTTAAACGAGTCGAAAAGAGAAGTATCATAGGATAAAAAATCTCGATACAGCTTTGTAAAGTCAATTTCAGTTGAACCAAATCTTACACTTTCAAAATCGATGATCCCTGAAACTGTTTCGCCATCTACAATAATATTCGCCGGGCGAAAATCCATATGTATGAAACCTGGTCCATCTGGTAAAGGTAGCTGTTCTTGCATATGTTTAAATCGTTCAATCGCACTGTTGTACAAAGACTCATCCAATACTTCTTTGACATCTTCAGCAAAGCTATAAAACTGCTTTTCTATAAATTGAGTCCAGTTTGAAAATTCATTCTTTATACCACTTAATACTTTATTTTCAGGTGGTTGTACTGAATGCAGCGTTGCCTGTAGAACACCCACTTCATAACCAACTTTAGTAGAACAATTGATCGTTAGCGGTTGGCCTTTTAATTCCGACAATAAAAAGGCACCTAGACAATCTTCATCTCCAATCCAATAATCCAACACTTCGGGAGTAGCTACTTTCCCTTTTAATATTTCATAAGATTCTAGTTCTCTTTGAAACTTCAATTTTGTATAGGGAATTTTTATATAAACATTCTCTCCCTTTAACAACCCGCATTTATATACAGTTGAGCTGTGTGAATCTTCTACTTCACTAATCATTAGTGGCTTTAAATTAAATTGGTCAAGTACTCGATTTAACATTCAACTACCTCCCCTTTATTTATGAGTATTATCTGAGAAATGCATGTCAATTAGACTTCATTTATTAAGTTCAACAAAAAAAGCATCAATCCTTCTTGATCAATGCTAAAGCCATTCCCCGAATAGTAATTTAATTCAATTTTCATTTCCCTCTTTCCCTTTATAACAAGTGACATACTCATTCTTCATAACCCAACTCTTGCATGCTAATCCACTCTCGTGATAGATTTCTTTTTCTACATTTAATGTGATCGATTTGTTATCGTAATGTTCAACATTTCTTATGAATAGTGTTTTTTCATCTGTCCAAAACATCGAAAAGCTTCTTTTTACATCAGCATAATAAATGATTTTCTTTTTATCGTTGTTAAGATGATCCGTTAATTCAACCCATACATTAACACCGCCTGCCGCGCCACCATAAGGCTCATAATAGGCGTGGGCTGTATATCTCTCTGTTGGTGATGGAAGAGGTCCAGGTCCTGGTTGAGTATACTCCTGATTTATACTATCGAAAGTAAAAAAGTAGTTTTCATAAATGTAAATTATACACACCATTCCCAAACCTGTGATGGTAGCAATAAATAGCTTTTTAGGAAAGGGTTTCTTTTTTATAATCGAAATAAGCAGTGTGACAGAAAAGATTAATAACAAAATCACAGAAATGAATGCAATGAGGATGCCGAGTAGAGTTAGAATATTTATCCTTCCCTTCTTGCAAAGTTTTTCAGATCTTTTTACGCACTTATCATTTATACGTTCTGAAGAATACAAAGGTTGCATAAATTTTCCAAATAAAAAAAACGATCACACTATACATGATCGTCTTATTGACTATACATTTGGACCCAACTGCTAAAATCCTATGTATTTTACGGGATATACTGCTCCGTCAACATCACAATTTCATCATTAGCCATATAAATTTTAAAAAGTCGACTATATTCATTAACCGCCTCTTCTAATTCATCAACAGTTCCTACGTTACTTATTTTTACACCATCTACTAAAATAAAATAGCTTGCATTCGGATCGAGAGTTACAATCGAGACTTCTTTTTCTTCAATGACAAATCCATTTGGTGCACTATCGTCCTGTTTCATATCAGCGAATTGGATTTCGAGAGTAATGCTCGATCCATCTACATTCACTTCGTTGATATAACCAAATCTAGTTTCTAAATTTGGTATATGTGACATTAAACTTTCCAAAATATAGATTCTACTATTGATCTCGTTATATACCTCTATATCATTTCGGTTTTCTTGGTCGATTAATGTGGTTAATTCTTCAATCTTTTTTTCACTTTCGACTAGTTTTTCACTCAGTTTAGCAACTTCGATTTCCAATTCTTCAAAATCATCATTTGACGATGTTGGTGTATCTATCTCTTCTTTCGTACAACCAACTACCAAAAGTATAAATAGAGCAAGATAAATAAAAGTCGATTTCATTTTAGTCCCCCTGTTTAACTACGTTTTAAACTAGAGTATGAAGTTACGCCAAAAGGTGATTCAAATACGATTTTGAAGCGTTCGGTGTAAAATATAAACCAACCCGATAAAAATAAGTGCTGTAAAAGTCACTTTAATATAAGAAATATGCTCGATAAGAGGAGTGTGAGTTGATCGCTCTGTTGTAAAAATAGACCACCAACTCGGCTCAGGATATTGGTGTGATAATAGGAACCAAGCAAAATAAAAGCATATGACTAAAAACCAGTAAATTTTCATAAAAACACCTCAACCATTTAGACGGTTAAGGTTTTGAAAAGTCACAAAGTATTAGTAAATAATTACTTAATTACCATCTCGTAATACGGGTCTCCTGATTCGTATCATCAAACCATTTCAATCCCATGTAATCAGCATTAATTAACCACTTGCAATTAAAATGAATTTCTTCAATGCTGATTTGAATCCTGCAAATGAAAAAAGAGACCAACCAAAGTTGATCTCAATTTAATTTAATTTTATTATTTATTTAAATAAGCCCAAGCGTATTGCGCATATAATTCTGCCCCTGTTGCTAGTGCATCTTCGTCAACGTTGAATTTGCCGTGATGATGTGCCCATTCCGTATCTTTTTCTGGATTACCAGAACCAACTAATGCGAAGCTCCCAGGTACTTCATCTAAATAAAAGCTGAAGTCTTCACCGCCCATTGTTGGTTTTTCAAAGTAAAGCGCCTCCTCACCAAACGCCTCAACAGCCACTTGTTGTACGAGTTCCGCGCTTTCCTTACCATTGATAACAGCTTGAGTTCCGCGAATATACTCCACTTTTGCAGTAGCTCCGTAAATATTTGCTACATTTTCAGCATAAACTTGCAGTTGTTTCTCAATATGATCACGTGTATTAGGATCGAAACAACGCACCGTCCCTTCAATGACCGCATTTTCTGCGATAACGTTAAAGCGTGTCCCAACAACCATTTTTCCAACAGTAAGAACTGCAGGTAGTTGTGGGTCGATAGTTCTTGATACAACGGATTGTACATTCATCACAAATGACGAAGCAACAACTGCTGCATCAATTGTATCGTGAGGCATTGCACCATGACCACCACGTCCTTTAAATGTTACTGTGAATAAATCTGCTGAGGCGAATGAAGGTCCTGAAGTACAAGATACTTTATTCGTTGGCATTTGAGACCAAATGTGTATACCAAAAACATTGTCTACTCCTTCTACGGCACCTTGTTCAACCATTACTTTCGCACCTGCTGCAGTTTCTTCTGCGGGTTGGAAAATAAGTCGAACATTTCCTTGTAAATCTGCTTTATTTTCATTAAGAACTTTCGCTGCGATTAGTAACATTGCTGTATGAGTATCATGGCCACATGCATGCATTTTTCCTTTTTCTTTTGAAGCGTATGGAAGATCAATGTTTAACTCCTCTACGGGAAGTGCATCCATATCTGCGCGTAATGCAACTGTTTGTCCTGGTTTTCCACCTTTAATCTCTGCAATGACACCAGTTGGTTCTGTTTTTCGGTTTTCAATGCCCAGTTCAGTTAAGTAGGAAGAAACAAATTCAGTTGTTTCATATTCTTCCCAAGATAACTCTGGTTCACTGTGTAATTTTCTACGAATCGCAATTAATTCATCGCTATATTCTTGAATGCCTTCTTTAATTTTTTCATTGATCATATGATTCATCCTCCGCTACTTTTATCACACTACATGTATGATAATCTTAAAAACTCTTTCGATATTTATAGACTTTGTTCGTATTTTCTATATTAAAGGAATGTTACGAAAATTCCTGCTAGAATAACAGATACAATTGTTACGGAGACAAATCCTCCTACTAGCATAGGTGGTAACATATGTTGCGTTAATGCGGCTCTTTCCTTTTCATCCGTTGTTAATGCTTTAATAACTTCGTTTGTAATTACATAGTCCGCTGGGAATCCGTATAAAGCCGTTAATGAAACTGCAAACGCTAGGTTTTTACTAACTTTTAGTAATTTCCCCGCGATGAATGAGAAGATATACATCCCGATAACACCTAATGCAATACAAACAACTAAAGGCGTTAATAAATCTAGTAACATACTTGGTGTAGCATTTTTTAATGCATCAAATACGAACAGCATTAATGCCATGATCGCAAAACCAAAACCATTTGCTTTTTGTAATACATGTGTTTCTAAGAAACCAATACTTTTTGCAATAACACCAAACACTAAACAAAGCACAGCTCCATTGATCTCGACGATTGGTGCTAGAGTTACAGATGTTAGATAGGCTAAACATCCAACTACAGCAATTTTAAAGAATTTAAAGTATTCTGTATTGTATTTTTCAGGAACTTGGAAAATTTTTAAGCCGTGTTTCTTTTCAGTTGTTTCTTCTACTTTTTGACCCTCAGATATAATTTCTAACTCGCCATTTCTATATTTCTGTAAAAGTCTTTTTCCCTCTTTTTTCAACACGATTGATGTTAAAGGATAACCAGCAAACCCTTGCATAACATAAATGACTATGGCAAATACAGCTAATGAAGTAAGTCCTGCCTGAGTAGCTCCTTCTGACATAATTAATGCTGATACAATACCTCCAACTAATGGTGGGATTGCAACGATGACAGTATTCATGTCAAATATGAATGAAGCAACTCCAAATAATAGAACGATAATCCCTAAAATTCCAGCTAATGAAATGACAACTGTCTTCCATTGAGCAATTAGCTCTTTAATTGAAAGAAGAGTTCCCATATTTACGATTAATAGATAGATTAATAGAGTTGCTACAGTATTCGGAATTCCTGCAATTGCAACAATATCTTTTGGGAAGAAAGTCCAGTAACCTATTAAAAATAGAACAGCTCTTATGAATATTGATGGGATCCATGCTTTTGTACGGATCGAGATAAAATCACCTATATATAAGATGAATAATAAAATAACGATTGCGACCATTTGCGCCATAGTATGTACCCTCTCTATTTTTCGAAATTATTAAAATATTTTGTTTACAAACAATATCACTTTGGGAAATATTTTGTATATAATATTTTATTAATGTCATAATTCGTTCATATTATTGGGATTTTTTATATATTTTTGCAATTATTACTAGTTTTATTATTAAATAAATTATTGCGCAAAGATGAATTTATTTTTGTTGAGAGTAAGAAATTTATTCTAAAAATTAAGACCAATAAAAAAACACTTTCCCAATAAAGAAAAGTGCACAATCTATTATTTTGCTATTCGTTTTGTAGACCCACGTTTTTTTCGCAAATCAAAAAGTAGTTCGATCAGACTTTCGTGATAGGTAATAAATTCACCAGATCTAATCATTGATAATATGTCTTCTTTACTTGCCCATTTTACAGCTTGAACTTCCTCGTACTGTAATCTAAGCGTATGTAAATCCACATCTTTTTCAATTATATAAATATCGTCAAAGCCTCGATCAAAATGCATTGTTAAATGTGGTCTAATATTTTCAAAATCTAGCTTCAATCCGATTTCTTCGTATAATTCTCTCTGTGCAGCAGTTTGACTAAAATCACCAACTACAGCACTTCCTCCAACGGTAATGTCCCACATATTGGACCATCCTTCTTTAAATGGTTGTCTTTGTTGAATGAGCATTTCGCCATTGGAATTAAAAATACATACATGCAAGACTAAATGATAATCACCAGATTGTAGCTCTGTTCCACGAATCGTAGTTCGATTAGTTTTATTGCGATACATATCGTAAACATCCCATAATTCCATATAATTCCTCCCTTTACTTTTTCAGATAAATACATTTTACCATTTTATCCAGTTCGATGGAACTATACAAAAATTGAAAACGAATAGTTATGCTCGCAAAATAAAAAAGCATTAATCCTTTTGACATAGGACAAATGCTTTAATATTGTTTATTTTACTATTTTATTATTAAGTCTAATTCTTTGCGAAAACTCCATCCACTTCAACTGTTTCATATATGTTTATGAAAGCTTGTTCATCGTGATTTCGGACGATTTTTTTAATTTGTGTTGTTTCATATCGAGTAACAACCATCATTAAAATGTGTTTTTTTTCTTTAGTATATCCACCGTAACCCTCTGTAATGGTGATTCCGCGGTATACAGACTTCAATAGTTCTTCTCGAATTGCTTCCCCTTTGGTCGTGACAATTTGCATTGTTAGTTTTATATGATTTGTATGCACTTTATCAATTACCAGGCCAGATAAGTAAATGGATAGTAGTGTGTAAAGAGCAATATTCCAGTCAAATGCTGCACCTGAAATAAGAACGATGATTCCATTCATTCCAGTTAGTAATAAGCCTACACTGAAATTACTTGCTCTAGAAACGATAATCGCAATAATATCTAGTCCACCAGAAGTACCTGAGTACTTTAATATAAGTCCTACACCTATACCACTGATTATACCTCCGAAGATCGTGGATAATAGTATATTATCTGTTACTTGCATCACAGGGAGAACATATAAAAAGAACGAAAGTGAAACTACACAGATAAGCGTATTCAATGTAATGATTTTGCCAAGTTTATAGTATCCCAGAATAATTAATGGCAAGTTGAGTAATAAATTCATTAATCCAATATCAAATGGAGTAATAAGCCCTATCAAAATGGCAATACCACTAATTCCACCACTTAAAATTTCATAGGGAACTAGAAAAAAGTTAAATGCAAATGCTACGATCAAAGACCCGATGATAGCAATTAAATATTTCAAAACTATTGTCCCCCTTAAATGAACGAAGCGGATGATCTCAATCAACAACTATGATTAATTTAAATCTAGATGAATTCAATATACGTGTCAATAAATTATATTGTTATAATAATATTTGAATTATTCTGAATACAGAATTATTAAAAGTAGTTGAATCTTTGTAAAAAAGAAGGATTTTAAAAACAGTCAGCGGAAATGTATTACGTAGTAAATTTCGGTTAATTCACCTCTTAAATTATGGTTCGCACTTGAGTATTGTTTTAAGTATTATTCAATAAAGGAGAAATTATATGGGGGAAATAAGAAAATTAGTTGAAGAAAGTGAATTTACAACTTTCGTTGATATAGTTGCCAATGCATACCCAGGGATTTTAGCCAATACTCCACAAGAGAAACAAAGATTTAAGGAATTTCTTATTAATAAGCAAGAAAATGATCCGGCTGTGGAGTACTACGGCCTATTTCGAAATCAACAGCTGATCGCAGGTATGCGAATTCATTATTATGAGATGAATTTACATTCGAGTAAAGTTGAAATTGGCGGTGTGGGGCTTGTTGCGGTTGATTTACTTCACAAAAAAGAAGGTGCTGCTAAAGAACTCATTGATCAATTCCTTCAAATGTTTAAGGAAAAAGGAGTTCATCAAGTCGCATTATATCCATTCCGACCTGATTTTTATAAGAAAATGGGATTTGGTTATGGACCAAACATGTACCAATATTATTTAGAGCCTTCAAGCTTCCCAAAAGGGCAGACTAAGGAACATTTACAGTATGTCACTAAGGAGGATTTAGAGCTACTCTCAGCCTGCTATAACCGGTATGTTGAAAGTCATCACGGGATGATTTATAAAACGGAGCATGAATGGAATAAACTGTTTAAAAACACTGAGAATCGAATTGTTGCTGTGAAGAAGCAGGAGCAAATTCAAGGTTATCTTGTATTTCATTTTAAAAAACAAAGCGAAACAAATTTTATGTTGAATAAATTAGTGATTAAAGAGTGTATTTACGAAACTCCGGAGGCACTATTAGAGTTAAGTACGTTTTTAAATAGCCAAGCCGATCAAGTACACAGAATTGAATGGAATACGCAGGATGAACAGATTCGCTTTTTAGTTCATGATGCCCGCAATGGCTCGAGTGAATTAATTCCAAGTGTTTATCATCCAAGTAGCACGTCAGCAATTGGATTAATGTATCGAATTATTAATGTAAAAGGTTTTGTTCAACAGTTAGGTCATTTATCTTTTAATGCACCTGATTTTAGCTGGAAATTAAGTGTGACGGACTCTTTCTTCCCTGAAAATCAAGGCGAATTTTTGTTACAGTTGAAAAATGGATTGGTTGAAGTGAAAGAAGACGGCGAATATGATGTTGAGTTAAAAATCGATATTTCTGAGCTATCTTCATTGTTATTTGGAGTCGTTAGTTTAAGTGACTTGTATTATTATAGTAAAATAGAAATTAGTGATTCAGAATTTCTGGACAAACTTTATTCTATTTATAAGGTATTAGAGAAGCCTATTTGTACAACGGCTTTTTAGATTGCAATTAAACAGTGCCCTTCGTGTGCCCTTCGTAATTAAACGAAGGGCATTTAATTTTTTATCGATCAATGGGTTTTCTGTCCCACTTACCTCAAGAACAAAAACGCTAACGCGTCTTTATGCACGACCCAAGCGTAATTATTCGCTTGGGTCCTTTTTCGCTTCAAACATTTCACCGTTACAATACGGGCACTCCAACGTTACTGGCTCTCCCGGTCTTTTATCTACCATGAA
>NZ_JBMIRP010000088.1:0-15812 GCF_049202975.1 Ureibacillus sp. MALMAid1270
GCTCATTAAGTGGGGAATAAAAGACCTAAATAACCTATATGAGCATAGGTACTTAAGTTATTGAACCGCCGTGTACGGAACCGTATGCACGGTGGTGTGAGAGGTCGACTAGCCAATTAATGGCTAGTCTCCTACTCGATTATGTTAGGAAAAGAATATTTGTAAGTACCTGAGTAATAAAGGAGCAGGTTTATTGGAGTAACTTATTAATACACACATTCCTCACCAAAAGCATTGGAAGATGAAGAGCATACTTCTCATAAAGTCAAAATTACTATCATTAAATTGAATATCTTTTCAATAACCAATTGCCCCCCCAAAAATTCCAGGACAATCATTAGATAATAACTCACATTCAATTCTAAATTGTATAAAAATACACAAAAATGTTAAGTTGAGCCACTTTTCATTTACTACTACAATGTTGAGTAGGGGGGGATAGAAATGATTAACAAAAACATATCAATCATTGGGGTACCATCAGATTATGGTCAAAGAAGACGTGGGGTCGATATGGGGCCAAGTGCGATGCGATATGCTGGGGTAATAGAACGTCTTGAAGCATTGGGGTATGATGTTCGAGACGAAGGAGATATTCAAGTAAAAAAGGATAATCTAGTAATAGAACAAAACAATAAACTGTTAAATTTAAATGATATTGTCAAAATAAGTACAGAGTTAGGTAAATATGTAGAGCATGTCGTATCGGCAGATAGATTTCCACTCATATTAGGAGGAGATCACAGTATTGCAATCGGTACTTTATCGGGACTTACGAAACAATATAAAAACTTAGGGGTTATTTGGTACGATGCACATGCTGATTTAAATACGCCTGAAACTACTCCTTCAGGAAATATACATGGTATGCCTTTAGCTATTAGCCTTGGTTTAGGTGATGACCGTCTGACACAAATACGTGGTTTTGCACCAAAAATTAAACCAGAAAATATCATTATTATAGGCGCTCGATCAGTAGATCCTGGCGAAAAAGAGCTTATTAGAAAATTGGGGATAAAAGTATATTCGATGCATGAAATTGATCGTTTAGGTATGACAAGAGTAATGGAAGAATCGATTGCTTATTTAAAAGCAAGACAGGTAGATGGTGTGCATTTATCGCTTGATCTCGATGCATTAGATCCATTATATACTCCAGGGGTTGGAACACCTGTACCAGGAGGAATAACTTATAGAGAAAGCCATTTAGCTATGGAAATGCTTGATGAGGCTAAAATTATTACATCGGCCGAATTTGTTGAAGTAAATCCTATACTGGATGAGAAAAATAAAACTGCAGATACTGCAGTTGCATTAATGGGTTCTTTATTCGGTGAGAAATTAGTATAATTAACATCATATAATTTTGATCCTTATAGAATGAATATAATAAATGGAGAAATACTATTAGATTCAAAACATTTCCATATAACTAGAAATATTGACAATAAATACTAAATTGTACCTAATTAGGAAAATAAAAATTCTGATATAATTTAATAAAACGAAACTTTTTTAAATCTAAAACGTAAGTAATATTGAACCGAAAAAGGTGGAGAGGAAACCAAGATGGATGCGCTAGTGAACAAAAGAATAAAGCAAGTGCTTAAAGGTGATCAAAACGCATTTTCTGATATTGTGAGCCTCTACCAGCATAAATTATATCAAATATGTTATCGAATGCTTGGTAACAATCATGAAGCAGAAGACATAGCGCAAGAAGCTTTTGTTCGAGCGTATATTAATCTTCATTCTTACGATCAAAAAAGGAAATTCTCAACATGGTTGTACAGAATTGCAACAAACTTGTGTATTGATAGGATTCGAAAGAAAAAGCCCGATTATTATTTAGATGCTGAGATTGCTGGTACGGAAGGTTTAGATATGTATTCACAAATATCTTCTGATGAACAGTTGCCAGATGATGCAGTGGAGCAGATGGAGCTACAAGGTCGAATTCAATATGAGATAAGCAGGTTACCAGATAAGTATCGCTCAGTCATAGTACTAAAATATATTGAAGAACTTTCTCTTCAAGAAATCAGTGAAATATTGGATATGCCATTAGGGACAGTCAAAACTAGGATACACAGAGGGCGTGAAGCTTTAAGGAAGCAGTTAAACAATCTGTAGGAGGTTATATGCATGAGTACGTGTCCACAAAATATTGTTGACTATATGCACGAGTACTTAGACGGTGACATCAGCCTTGAACATGAACAACAACTCAAAAAACATTTACAAAACTGCTCAAAATGTCAACAGCACATGCACGAATTGAGTGACACGGTTGCTTTTGTAAAAAGTGCAGCACATATTACAGCACCTCCTCATTTTGAAAATGAGGTCATGAAACGACTACCTAAAGGTAAAAATCGAATAGGTATTCAAAATTGGTTTAGACGTCATCCGATTTTAGTTGCTGCTTGTGTGTTTTTATTATTTATGAGTGCCTCCTTAGTTGGAAGTTACTCAAATAATGAGTTCTCTGTCACAAAACAACCAAACTTAATAATTGAAGGGCAAACAGTTATTGTACCTAAGGGCGAAGTTGTTAAAGGTGATATTGTCGTAAAAAATGGAGACATTATTATTGAAGGTGAAGTAGAAGGTAATGTAACTGTCATTAATGGAGAATACATGGCCTCTTCAGCTGTGGTTACTGGAGAAATCGAAGAAATTGACGAAGTATTCGAATGGCTATGGTTTGAAATTAAAACACTAGGAAATAATATAGTCGGCGTTTTCAAATAAACTAATATATTCTTTCAGTTCTTCCTAAAATATAAAAGTTGAAGTCTACTCATACGAGTGGACTTTTTTCATGACGCGTGAAAAGTATAGTTACTAAAACATTCCGTAAAATAATAGGAATCATGGAATTTAGCACGCCCAACTTTATTTCTTTAGATAATGAATAAGAAAAATACATTAAGGGACAAACATGCCAAGTCTATATAATTATTGCAATTTTTGACTTTCTTATAGAAGCGAACTAAAGATAAGTTATGATATACTGATTTTAACAATTAATGATTTTTAATCCCTGCGATCTGATTCAAAAAGAAAAAATAGGTATTCGATTAAAGGGTATTAGCTAGAAAAAGTGGGGGATGCCACATGCAGATTATTCAAGAATTTACAGATTATACACCTGTGAATGTGATCATTAGCTTTTTAGACGTCCTACTTGTTTGGTACGTTGTATATAAATTATTAACCCTCATAAAAGGAACAAAAGCTGTTCAATTACTAAAAGGTCTATTTGTTATTATCTTTTCAAGAATTGCAACAGAAATATTAGGTCTTGATACACTTGGTTGGATGCTACAACAAGTAATTGATTTCGGGTTTATTGCAATTATTATTATCTTTACACCTGAAATTAGAAGAGCATTGGAACAACTAGGGAGAGGGAAAATCTTTCAACGCTCTACCGGCCAAATAGGAGACGAGCAAACAAGGCTTATAGAAGCCATGAAAAAAGCGGTAAGCTATATGGCAAAACGTCGTATTGGTGCTTTAATCTCAATTGAAAATGAAACCGGTTTAACTGAATATATTGAAACCGGTATAAAAATGAATGCTGATATTAGCTCTGAATTATTGATTAATATATTCATACCAAATACCCCATTACATGATGGTGCTGTTGTCGTTCAAAAAAGTAAAATCGCTGCCGCTGCATGTTATTTACCACTCTCTGAAAGTACGTTTATATCGAAAGAATTAGGTACACGTCACCGTGCAGCCCTTGGGTTAAGTGAAGTAACCGATGCCATTACAATTATTGTATCTGAAGAAACTGGTGCAATTAGTTTAGCTAAAAATGGTAATTTAAATCGTAACCTAACGATAGATGAATTTGAAACGCAATTAAGAAAGATGTGGTTTGGTCCAGAGCAAGATTCGGATCTATCCTCTAAGTGGACTTGGAGGGGGAAAAAGAATGGATAAATTATTTGATAGTACATGGGTATTAAGAATTACTGCATTAGTGCTTGCAATCTTAATGTTCTTTTATGTGAAATCATTACTTGGTGAAGGGATATCAACAACAAATAATAATCATGTTGATATTCTTACTGATGTCCCAGTCGAAGCTTATTACGATACAGAAAATTTAATTGTTACTGGAGTACCTGAAACAGTTGATGTAACGATTGAAGGACCAATTCATATTGTATTAAACACAAAACTAAAAAAGGACTTTAAACTCTTTGTGGACTTAAATGCATTGTTAATTGGTGAGCATAGAGTTAAAATCCAGCCCGAAGGATTTTCAGATAAGCTATCAGTAAAACTTAGCGAAGAATGGATTAATGTATCTATTGAAGAAAAGGTCACTGCAGAGCTACCTGTAGAACCTGATATGAAGCAAGGCTTAATAGACGAAGCATACTATTTAGACAGTATAAATGTTGAACCTAGCACAGTATTTGTAACAGGTGCGAAAAGTGTAATTGCAAGTATTTCTTACATTAAAGCGACAGTTACGGGTAATCCAGGTATTAACCGATCATTCGAACAAGAAGCTGAAGTGAAAGTATTAGATACGAACTTGAATAAGTTAGATGTATTAGTGGAACCAGCAAAAGTGAGAGTGAAGGTAGGGGTAGCCGAATACAGTCGAGATCTACCTATTCGAATACAGCAAGTTGGTACACCAGCTACAGAAGGTGTAACTTTAGAACGTTTAACAACTTCTACAGAATCGGTACAAGTATTTGGTCCAAAATCAATTATTGACGGATTGACTGAACTAGTCGTAGAATTTGACGTGACAGAAATTGAAAACTCTGGTCAATATGAGGTGAATCTACCAGTACCATCAGGTGCAACTAGACTTTCCTCTAGCACGATCATGGTACAAGCTAATGTTTCTAAAGTAGATGCAATAGATGATGAAACATCTAATGAAGCAAATACCGATGAAGAAACAAATGAAGACGTAACTAATGAAAACAACAATTCCAATGAATAATTAAATACCTAATTGGTGTAAGTAATAGTTTCCAATCTAGATTTGGCTATTTGAAGAAGCAACGAATGAACTGACTAGTGTTGAAGGAGAGAATAAACGAATGGGTAAATATTTCGGAACTGATGGCGTTCGTGGTGTAGCTAATAGTGAGTTAACTGCCGAATTAGCATATAAACTAGGACGTGTAGGTGGCTATGTTTTAACAAAACATGCTACTGGACGTCCAAAAGTAATTATTGGAAGAGATACTCGTATTTCAGGGCATATGTTAGAAGGTGCACTAGTAGCTGGATTACTTTCAATTGGTGTAGAAGTAATGCGCTTAGGTATTATTAGCACACCAGGTGTTGCTTATCTAACACGTGTTATGAATGCTGATGCGGGTGTTATGATTTCTGCTTCACATAATCCTGTAGCAGATAATGGGATCAAATTCTTTGGTCCAGATGGCTTTAAGCTAACTGATGCACAGGAAGCGGAAATTGAAAGTTATCTTGATTTAGAAAACGATACGTTACCACGTCCAACAGGTGGAGATTTAGGAACAGTAAGTGACTACTTTGAAGGTGGACAAAAGTACATTTCGTACTTAAAACAAACTGTTGATGAAGACTTTTTGGGGCTACATGTTGCTCTTGATTGTGCACATGGTGCGACTTCATCATTGGCGACGCATTTATTTGCAGATTTAGAAGCAGATATTTCATCTATTGGTTCTTCACCAGACGGTTTAAATATTAATGAAGGTGTCGGTTCTACTCATCCTGAAAAACTAGCAGCATTTGTTGTTGAGCGCGGTGCTCATGTAGGGTTAGCTTTTGATGGTGATGGAGACAGACTTATTGCTGTAGATGAGAATGGGAAAATTGTAGACGGCGACCAAATTATGTTCATCATTGGGAAATACTTAAATCTCAAAGGCCGCTTAAAGAAAAATACGATTGTATCTACAGTTATGAGTAATATGGGCTTCTATAAAGCACTTGAAGAAAACGGTATGACAAGTGTAAAAACGGCTGTAGGTGACCGCTATGTTGTAGAAGAAATGCGTAAGAACGATTACAACTTAGGTGGAGAACAATCAGGTCATATTATTTTCCTAGATTATAATACAACAGGTGATGGCTTACTGACTGCTATCCAATTAGTGAACATTATGAAAGAAACAGATAAGCGACTTTCAGAACTAGCTGCTGAAATGACAATTTACCCTCAAAAGTTAGTGAATGTTCGAGTGACAGATAAACATGCTGTTACACAAAATGAGAAAGTTGCAGAAGTTATTTCACAAGTTGAAAGTGAAATGGCAGGAAACGGTCGAGTTTTAGTTCGCCCTTCAGGCACAGAACCATTAGTACGAGTGATGGTAGAGGCTGCCACAGAAGCAGAATGTGAAAACTACGTTAACCGTATTGCAGAAGTTGTAAAAAGCGAAATGGGCTTAGCTGAATAATAAACGATCCAGTAGCAGAAGATATATTGCTACTGGATTTTTGTTTTTTTCGCGTTTAATTGAACTGTGTTTCGTCAATAGTATGTGTGAAATCAAATTATTAGGAGTGAATGTAATGGCGAGAATAGCAACACTTATTACAGATTTATTCGAAGATATTGAATTTACAAGCCCTAAAGAAGCGTTAGAAACACATGGGCACACAGTAGTAACAATTGATAAATTGGGAAATAAAGCAATAAGAGGTAAACAAGGAGAGGCACGCGTTGAAATAGACTTTGGGATATCAGATGTAAACCCTGAAGAATTTGATGCGTTATTTATTCCTGGAGGATTCTCACCCGACTTACTTAGAGATGATGACAGAGTTGTTGCTTTTGCAAAATCATTTATGAGTGCAATGAAACCAGTATTTGCAATTTGTCATGGGCCACAATTATTAATTACTGCAAGAGCACTTGAAGGTCGAGATATTACTGGATATAAATCTATAAGAGTGGATTTAGAAAATGCGGGTGCCAATTTCCACGACGAAGAAGTAGTCGTTTGTCAAAAACAACTTGTAACAAGCAGAACACCACAGGATTTACATGCATTTAATAGAGAAATCGTAAATTTATTAGAAGAAAAAGATTTGTAATAGGACTTAGGTAATTGTAAAAATAAAACAACAAAAATAATGATTTTGTAAACATCAGCAATCAATATTCGAATTTACTGTTACAATAACTTCCACTAGACGTCCGATTCTAGTGGAAGTTTTATTAAATGTATTATTTTTTGTAATAGTTCTAAGTACACACGATATTGACGAATAGTTGCATATTCTGTATTATGAGGAATGTGTTTAAAAAAGTATTTGGTAGAATTTCTCATTAGTACTTTTTAAATCACAAGCGCGAATAGGAGGGTAGTGAAGCGCTCTAAAAAAGAAATGGAAAACAATTATAGCGCCTGAGCTAAGGAAATCGGACGGTCTTTTATCCTTAGTTGACGAGGTGGAGGTTTATCGAAAATTCGGCGGATGCCTCCCGATCGATGCCCGGTCGAAATTTTGTTTTAAAACATAAAAGTGATTTTATGCACAAAGAAACGAAAAGGCAAATAAAAATAATGAATCAATGCATGATCAACCTACAAGGCTTCCAAAGGGGAATTAACCAGAATTCCTAAAGAAAAGCATTTTGTAGATTCCTTTTGCATTGTCTTTTATCAAACAAGTCACTAGGATATGTTGATATGCATTCATGAAAGGGACAACTAAAATGTGTGGAATCGTTGGATATAATGGCGTATTAGATGCCAAAGAAATTTTATTAAAAGGGTTAGAAAAATTAGAATATCGTGGGTATGACTCAGCGGGTATTGCAGTTCGAAATGAAGACGGTGTAACAATCTTTAAAGAAAAAGGTCGTATTGCAGATTTACGTACAGCTGTAAATGATGAAGTTGATGCAACAATTGGAATTGGTCATACACGTTGGGCAACACATGGTGTACCAAACAAGTTAAATGCACACCCTCACCAAAGTGCAACGGGTCGTTTTACACTTGTGCACAACGGGGTAATCGAGAACTATCATTTACTTCAAAGAGCTTATTTAAAAGGCATTCAAATGAAATCTGATACAGATACAGAAGTAATCGTTCAGTTAATTGATTTATTTGCAAAAGAAGGACTATCGACTGTTGATGCCTTCCGTAAAACATTATCTTTAGTTCATGGGTCTTATGCACTTGCATTATTAGATCAAGAAGATGAAGACACAATTTACGTAGCAAAAAACAAATCACCTTTACTAGTAGGTGTTGGTGATGGCTTCAACGTTGTTGCTTCAGATGCAATGGCAATGTTACAAGTAACGGATCAATTTATTGAACTACACGATAAAGAAATCGTTCTTGTTCATAAAGATAAAGTTGAAATTACAACTTTAGATGGTCGTGTCATTGACCGTAAACCGTTTAAAGCTGAGCTTGATGCGAGTGATATTGAAAAGGGTACTTACCCTCACTACATGTTAAAAGAAATCGATGAGCAACCAGGTGTAGTACGTAAAATCATTCAAGAATATAGCAATGCAGCTGAAGAATTAACAATTGACGAAAATATATTAACTGCATTAAAAGAAGCAGATCGTTTATATATTATTGCAGCAGGAACAAGTTATCATGCTGGTTTAATCGGAAAACAATACTTTGAAAAAATTGCAGGTATTCCGGTAGAAGTTCATATTTCTAGTGAATTTGGCTATAACATGCCGTTACTTTCTGAAAAACCTTTATTTATCTTCATTACACAATCAGGAGAAACAGCTGATAGCAGACAAGTGCTTGTGAAGGTAAAAGAAAAAGGCTATCCTGCATTAACGATCACAAACGTTCCTGGTTCAACACTTTCTCGTGAAGCAGATTATACGTTACTTTTACATGCAGGTCCGGAAATCGCAGTTGCTTCAACGAAAGCTTACGTTGCTCAAGTGGCAGTATTAGCGGTAGCTGCATATGTTACAGCAAAATCTGCTGGTAAAGATATTGATTTCGATCTAAAACAAGAGTTAGCGATTGCTGCAAATGCAATTCAAACAATGGTTGATTCAAAAGATGAATTAGAGCAAATCGCAGAAGATTACTTAAAAGTAGCTCGTAATGCATTTTTCATTGGTCGTAACCTAGACTTCTATGTAAGTTTAGAAGGTGCATTAAAATTAAAAGAGATTTCATATATCCAAGCTGAAGGTTTTGCAGGTGGAGAATTGAAACATGGTACGATTGCATTAATCGAAGAAGGAACACCAGTATTCGCATTAGTATCACAAGAGCAAGTGGCTTTAAACATTCGTGGGAATGTAAAAGAAGTTGTTGCGCGTGGAGCTAACGCATGTATCGTATCAATGGAAGGATTAAATGAAGAAGGAGATCGACTTGTACTTCCAAAAGTACATTCTCTTCTAACACCTCTTGTATCAGTCATTCCATTACAATTAATTAGCTACTATGCTGCTTTACACCGTCGTGCAGACGTAGATAAACCACGTAATTTAGCAAAATCAGTTACAGTTGAATAATCGATATTATAAAACGCGGCAGATGTGTTGCTTTGTAAAAAAGATTGATCATTTAAAACAAAGTTTGATTATTTAAAATAAAGATTGATCATTTATAATAAAGTTTGATTAAAAGTAACCTCTTCGGATATGATGTCCGTAAGAGGTTATTTTTTTATTATTTAGAAAAAGGTGGAAAGAGAATGTTACCAAAATATAATCCCAACAATCCTAGTCTTTTAGAATCGATAGTTTGCTTTACTGATATTTTAGGTTTTTCTAATTTAATTAAAAACTCACCTAATCGGCAGTCTGGAAATCACTTACTCAAAGGTCTTCATGAAATTCTTACAAAACAATATGCGCTAATGAGAGTTATGAATCCACATGGTCATTTTAAAACATTTACTGACAATGTCATATTAGCATATCCAAGATTTGAAGATGGTGAAGGACAATCAGGGAGTTTGTTTATGTCGTTTATTGATTATCAATTAGAGATGACATTGAATGGTTATTTCTTACGTGGAGGTATTGCTTTGGGAGATTATTATGGTGATGATGATTTTGCTTATGGACCAGCATTAATAGAAGCACACGATTTAGAATGCAAAAAAGCAAGTTATCCTAGAATTATTTTGAGTGATAATATGGTTAAAATGGTGTGTGAACATTTAGATTATTACGCGCCGTTAACATTTGCTCCGCAGTTCTCGCACTTATTAAAAGATGCAGATGGAAGTTGCTTCGTTAACTATTTATATGGATTGGATGAAATCTTTAATTGTGGCGATAGAAGTGACGAGGATTTTGATTTATATGTAGAACAATTAAAAAAACATAAAGGTATTGTCGAAGCAAAATTACAAGAATTCGGTAATGATCCAAAGCTTTATGCTAAATATGAATGGGTAGCACAATATCACAACTATTACTGTGAACAATACTTTAAACCAACTGGTATTCAACAATTAGGGCTAAAAATAAAAGGCATATTGCCACGTAATTTTTCGAGAATTGTAATAAATGATTTAGTTAATCTTTAGAAAACCAGTAAGGAGGTTTAAAATGTCCAAACGCAAACGTTCAACATCTACGGATAAGAAGCTGAAAGACGGCCGTGGACAAGGAATAGGAGTTGATTATAAGCCTTGGGTGACGATTCAAGATGTACCTTCGTTAGGTCGTGTAACAAGATTAAAAGGCATTAAAATTCCTCGGCAATTTGAGTTTCTTTCAGATTTGGAACGAAACTACTTTTATTTGTTGGAATATTCCGATTTGGTAATGGATATACGAGAGCAATATCCACTGCTACCTGTTGAAGAAACAGTTATCATTGCGGATGAGTTAGGTATCAAGCATCCAACTAACCCGAAGACTGGAGAGCCAGTTGAAATGACGACAGATTTTTTAATAACTGTTAATAAAAATCATCAACATCAGCATTTAGCACGTACGTTAAAATACAAAGACGATTTATTGGACGAACGCGTTTTAGAGAAATTTGAGATTGAACGTGTCTATTGGGAACGACAAGATGTTGACTGGGGTATTGTGACTGAGCAAGAGATACCAAAAGACATGGCGCATAATATTGCATTTGTACATGGATATTCGGACCTTTCTGTAATTGAAGGATTTGAAGAAGTCACAGCATACGAGTTAGACGATATGAGCATATATTTTATAAAAAAGTTATTAGCAGAAAATCAAACGGTGAAAAAGATTGCTAAAGAATTTGAAAGAGATTTTGGCATGGTTGTTGGTTGTGGGCTTTCGCAATTTAAGCATCTAGTTATTACAAAAGCGATAGAGCTAGATTTATTAGAGAAGCTGGATGTAAATCAAATTCAACAAATTAAAGCGGTAAGAAAAGATTTTTCTGAGAAGGTGAGAGCAATATGATTTTTTATAACCAGGTTTATCAATATACAGATAAAGAAGAAAAAAATCGTATCCGAATCATTGATATTGACAACCCAAATGTTTATTTTGTTGAACTATATGGTGATACATCTATGCCTAAAAAGGTAGAGTTTTTTGACTTGGAAGGAGAAGTTCAAAGTGGCTTACTAATTCCGATTCCAGATCCATTTGCGAAGAGTTATGAGGATAAAGATTTAACTGAGAAGCAAATTCAAAAACGTGATGAAGATTGGAAGATTGTTTCAACTGGTTGGGATTTGTACAAGGAATCATTGCTTAATAAAAAAAAACGAGATGCAGCTTTTGAAGAAATTGCACATCAACATGATATTGCCAAAATAAAAATAAAACGTATTTTTACACGGTTTTGGATAAGAGGTTTAAATAAAAATGCATTATTGCCCGATTATATGTATTCAGGTGGTAAAGGGAAAGAAAGACAATTATCTGCTGATGCCAAAGTGGGACGGCCAAGAAAATATACATCAGCAAAGCAAGGGATTAATATTACGGATGATGTAAAGAAACAGTTTGAATATGTAGTGAAGAAATACTATCGCAAAAAGGAACAGCTATCCCTAACCGACACATATGAATATTTGCTACGTGAGTTTTATTCAGACAAATATTACGAAGATGATATGCTTAAGTATAAGGTTTGGGATGATTCTAGAATACCGACCTACCACCAATTTTACTATTGGTTTAAGAAATTAGAAGATCCAAAATTAGATTTTCAGTTACGTCATAGTCAAAAGGAATTTGAACTAAAACAACGACCAATACTAAGTAATTCAACTTTAGAAACAGATGGACCAGGGACACGTTTTCAAGTTGATGCAACAATTGCAGATGTTTATTTAGTAAGTTCATTTGATCGAAATTTGATTATAGGACGACCTATTGTATATGGAGTTATTGATGTTTATTCACGTTTAATAACAGGGATTTATGTAGGTTTAGAAGGACCATCATGGCTAGGTGCAATGATGGCTTTAGATAACATGGTTATGGATAAAGTAGAGTTTTGTAATCAGTTTAATATCTCGATTGATGAATCCCAATGGCCATCCCACCATTTACCAGAAATAATAATAGCAGATCGAGGAGAGTTTGAAGGTTATTCTGTTGAAAACCTTATCAATAATTTAAATATCAAAATTGAAAATACATCTCCTTATCGTGGTGATTTAAAGGGAATTATTGAACGTCAATTTCGCACTATTAACGGAAAAATAAAACGGAAAGCGCCTGGTGCTATCCAAAAAGAATACCGTGAACGTGGAGATAGAGACTATCGTTTAGATGCAAGTTTAAATCTTGAAGAGTTTACTAAAATTTTAATTCATCTTGTATTACATCATAATCAAAAAATAATAGATAAGTATCCATTAGAAAAAGAAATGATAGTTGAAGGATTAACAGCTACACCAATCAATTTGTGGAACTGGGGCATTGAAAATAAAAAAGGTAGACTTCAGACAATCAGTAATCAAAATATTTTTAGATTGAACTTATTGCATAAGGGAAAAGCAAGGATTACAAGAGCTGGCATTAAATTTAAAGGTGTATCTTATGGCTCTGAAAAAGCCATAAATGAGCAATGGTATTTAAAAATGAGAAGTCAGAGTGTTGAGGTAGTATTCGATCCTCGTGAAATGAGTCAAATTTATATTCCCCATACAGACGGTAAAGGTTTCGATACTTGCTACTTATTAGATACAAGCTCCCAGTACAAAGGTAATACTCTTGAAGAGATTGAATTTTATCAAGAACTAATTCAAGAAGCTAAACAGCAAGAAGCTAATAAGCAAAAAGAAACCACTCTTAATGTAGATGCAGCAATAGAATCTATTATTAATCAAGCAAAGAAAGAAAAAAATCAAACGACTCCCTCAAATGTTAGCAAAGCTGAGAAAGTGAAAAACATCAGGACGAATAGACAAGCCGAAAAAATAATAAATCGAGAAGAAGAGAAATTCGATTTAATAGAAAAGCCTATAAGGGGTACTGGCCAGGTAGTTGAGTTTACTAAAAAGAATTCAGATACCGTAGAAACTCCAAAAAAATCAACCTCACGTTTAATGGATAAATTACGAAAGAAACGAGATGAGGAACTTGGAAAAGATAAATAATCTAGTGTTAAAAGGCGATTTTGAGGAGGCAAATTATAAGGAACAAGCTTTGTATGAATATAGTAATAATCCATTTACTGAAGCACTACCACCAATTTTTAGTGAAGATGAAGTACTAGATCGTTTTAAGGTCACACCACGTATTACCGAACAAGATAAACAAAGCGAGACAAATATCCGTTATCATGTACTGAAACGAATTAAGAATTTCATTCAACCATTACCTATTCATTTTGAAGTAGAACGCCGATTATCAACTTTAATTCGTAGAGGATACTTAGCACGGAATCCTTTAGATAAATCCTTTTTAGAGCGCATTCGGGTGTTGCACCAGTTGCGTGAAGATGAACAAGAAGCACATAAATATATTGATGAAAGATTGAATTATATTCGTTCAACTGCGGATAGTTTATCTATTATTGGGATATCAGGTATTGGTAAAACAACTGCTATTGAACGTTTGTTGTTAATGTACCCACAAGTGATTAAGCATGAATTATATAAAGGGCAGCCTTTTAATCGTACACAGATTGTCTGGCTTAAAATAGATTGTCCTTATGACGGTAGTTTATCGACGTTATGTAAAAGTTTCTTTAAAGCAATTGATGATTTATTAGGTACTCGATACTTAGAGAAATTTGGTTATTTAAATCGTGTTACCTCGACAATGTTGTTACATATGACATCGTTAGCGAGTATGTACGGGATTGGTGTTCTAGTCATTGATGAAATTCAACATTTACTAAATTCAAAAAATGACCAAGAAGAAATGCTAAATTTCTTTGTAACATTATCAAACACAGTGGGTATTCCAACAGTATTAATTGGCACCTCTAAAGCACAACAGCTATTTAGAGGAAACTTCCGTCAAGCTCGTCGTGCAGCAAGTGATGGTTCTATTATTTGGGATCGTATGGCTGAAGATAGTGAAGAGTGGGAATTCTTCTTGGAAACCCTTTGGGAGTTTCAGTGCTTAAAAACACATTCTGAGCTAACAGTAGACGTTAAAAAGACATTCTATGAGGAATGTCAGGGAATAACTTCAGTTGCAGTGAACTTGTTTATCTTAGCACAAGAAAGAACTTTGTTTGATGAAGCGAATGAAGAAGAAAAACTTACGGCACGAGTAATTAAGAAAACAGCAAGTGAAGATATGAAAATCATTCAACCGATGCTTAATGCACTTCGTAAAAACGATCTAAAGGCTATGTATAAGTATGAAGATATAATGATTAATCTGGATGAGTTGATGGTTAATCACAAAAAGAATACTGAATATGAAGGTCGTATCAAAGAGGCAATGAAAGAGCGAAAAAGTACCCTACAATATAAACGTCAGGATACAATTGAAAATTTAAGTGTCGATGTAACTTCTATTGGTATTTTTGATGCTCTTTCATCTCAAGAAATTCATAAGAGAGTAGAAAAAATAGTTGAAGAATCTGTAATTGATACAGATTACAATTTACTAAAGAGTCAAGCAATTAAAGAGCTAATGGAGCTAAACCAAAAAGCGAAGGAACGAAAAGAGAAACCAGTTCCATCCACAAAAATACTACCATTGTTAGAAATTAGAAGTCGTGCGTTAAAGCAGAAAAAGCATTCATATGAGTTGTTATTAAGTGAAGGGTATATAAAAAATACTTTGCAAGAGTTTTTTTAGTAGAGTGCATTAAATAAAGGGGATATTCTAAGACTAAAATGAGAAGCAGGATTAGTTGCTTCTCACTTTGGTTTGTTGGTGTATGGCTAACTACAAGTAATAATTTAAAGGCATTTAATCACTTTACTATGTATACCCTTTGGTACCCATAACTGAATTATTATAAAAAATCCTTATTTACTTCCTAGTTTTTCTTTTAATGATTTCTTCATATCTTTTAACATGTCCTTCATTTTCTTGTTAAATTTTTTTCTATGGGGGTTTAAAGCAGTATCTTCATCAATCTTTTTTAATAACTCTACAATTAATTTATCTTGATACAATAAAGATTCGATAACTAAATCATAGCATTTTGATGTTAGTCTAAATTATGGACACAGTAAATTGGGAGTTTATAAAGTATAATAATCTCAATAATTTACTAGGAGTGTCTAGGATGACAAATCGAAAAAGTTACGATAAAGAATTTAAATTAGAGGCAGTACAGTTAGTTGAAAGTGGGAAAAGAGTTGCGGAGGTTGCACGTGAGCTAGACCTTGCAGAACAAACGTTACACAATTGGGTAAGGAAATTTGGTAAAGATGGAGAAGCTGCTTTTGTT
>NZ_JBMIRP010000089.1:0-18680 GCF_049202975.1 Ureibacillus sp. MALMAid1270
ATACTATCCTCTAAAAAGCAGGCAAAATTCAATCATATTGTTAAAATTCATAAACAAGTAAAGGGAAATACCAAATTTAGGTATTTATGCGCCTAAATATGATAATCTAAATCGAAAAAAGTTCACTTTTTCAGTGCCTTCGGACAGTAAAAGTGTCCCACTAACTTGGGACACTTTTACTGTCCCCAATGTCCCCCCTGTCATCACCATATACAAAATTGCTTTTGGTAACCATTTCATGTTAACTAAACTACCCCAATAGTACAAAAACTTCAAAAAACCATTGATTCCTTCTTGGATCAAAGATTTTTAGTGTATTAATAATTAACTAATCCAAGTCATTTTTACTTCTTTGGATTTCCATTTATTATCTTTATAATGAACTACAACTTCTACTCCAACAGCCCCATCACCAGAACGATACTTGGAACCTTCAAAAAGGATATTGTTGTTTACCTTATATTCAACTTTTTCAATTCTTAGAAGTACGCCATCTAAAACCAGAGTATCTGGATTATATAATCCTTTATCTTTCAGTTGTTCAAGAGTAGCATCCATTACTTCAACTTTATATTTTTCCTTAAAGTAGCTTAAAATTACTTCCTTATCACTTTCATCTACTCTATCAAAATTACTCATATCAATTGCTATATATTTCATATCACTACTTAATGCCTTATCCTGTTCCATAATGGAGTCTAGTGCAATACTATATATTTCTCCTAAATGTTCCTTTGGATCTGTTCCATTATTACAAGCAGAAAGCAATAGCGATAAGACAAACAGAATACTAAAATATTTAAACTTCAAATTTCCCCCTCCTTTACATTATAGACGAGTAAATTCATAATTCCGTTACAATACAACTTGTTATTGTAAGGGACATTGGGGACAGTCTTTCTGTCCCACTAACTTGGGACACTTTTACTGGCCCAATGTCCCAATAAATAAAGGTCTCCTGTGTTAAATCCTCAGCAATTTGGTAGTCCTTCACCATAAATAAAATGTATTTATAAATGAGTTCTACATACTTTTCAAACCAAGTTTCAATCACATTCCAACACCACCTTTAAAACATTAGACACAAAAAGTGCCTGATCGGTCACAGAATTCATATATTTAATTTTCATTGTTTGTATATAAGTTCAAGAATTAAAAAAACCATCAGTTGATGGCTTCGTGACTATAGTTATTTTCTCTACAAATACTGTTACATTCAAAAAAGGTTGTCTCTCTTTTTCTTTGATTAAAGCCTCCGTTAATTCAATAGAAGACCACTCGCTTTATGTTTACCCGTTCTGTTAAATATATTATTAAACTATTAAACAGAAATCCTAATCCTGTTCAGGATTTAAAAGCTTTTCGAGTTTCATTTCTAAATTTTCAATTCGGATTTGCTGTTTCCAAAAAACAGTTACGATTACAGTTAAAAGGAAAGTAACAAATATAATTAAGCCCCAAATATTACTTAAGATAAAACCACCTAAGAAAAATATTCCAATCAGCACAACAATAAAACAACCTAGAAAAGCAGCAATAAAGTCTCTCAAATTAAATACCTCCCTCATAAATTTTCATATTAAACAGTTTTCAACTAACCTGCGCAATTAGTTTAATAACTTTGACAAAAAAAGACATTAATCCTTCTTGGTGTACTGCCTTCGTTAGTGAAATAGTAACTACTTTCTCTTTCTTATCAATAAATAGAGAATAAAGCCACTAAAAGTAAATATAATTGTACCAACTAACACTTTTACCATTGAGACACCTATTGCTAATGTATCTTCTGTTGTCTTTTTTATCTCATTAACTGTCCACCAATTATCTATTGAAGATTCATATATTGCAAAATAAAGCCAAAATAAAAAAACAAAAAAGGTAAAAAAGAAAACACCAAATTTTCTATACACTGACTTTCCCCTTTTTAAGATTTGACATTTCAATAAAGGATAACATGTTTATTGAACTAACCTCCCTTAGTTGAAGAACGTTGACAAAAAGGAATTAACCCCTTCTTGGATTAACGCCTCCTACTCATAATCATTTTCTTCCAAGCTAGCTCTAATAAACACCCTTTAATTAGGCATCTCCTACATAAATGAATTGAAACTTCATGTCATTATCAAATGTCATATAAATTATTTCTGACCTATCATGTGTTGGATTATAGATAAAATAACTAATATCTATGCTATCTGGACCTTTTATAAAGTTTCCGATATACATGAAATTTGAAGCCCATTCAATTGGAAATGGTGTATTATTTTTCGGGACATCAAATTTTCCCATCTTTAACCTCAAATTTCACATCATATTCCCTCTTTAACTCATCAAATTTACCTTTTGAAATAAGTCGCATTATTATCCTTGCTTCACGATCAGCTACCTGTAAAGATTGTCTATAGTTAATGTCTGGAACAAGTTTATATACTTCAATCTCTTCTTTCAATCTCTCAATTTCTTTTTGTTGCTCCTTAATTTTCTTTTGTTGCTCTCCAAACTGGTTCTCGTATTTGGTAGTTAATTGATTTATTTCATCTTTTTCTGAGCATCCTCCAACAATGAATAAGATAAAAATAAATACACCTAGTTTTTTCATCTAAAATCACACCCAAAAAGTAGAATCCATAATCTTCTTCAACTAACCCTATACTTCAATAAGAAATGGGCATTCTCCTTCTTGAAGAATTGCCTGCGTTAGTTGAAGAAGAACAATCTTTTAAATGAAATTCAATTAAATCTTGTTAGTCAGGATATTTTGAAGTGGTATACTCCACACCTTCTTCATCAACTATAATTCGTTGTCCGATTTTTTTAAATTCTAATTTCATCCCTTCTATTGTAAAGTAATACCTATCTCCTTTTGTTGTAATTTTAAAATCTTTGTAGACTTTCTCCAGAGGTGCGTTCATAGGATAATCATCATGTTTAAATAACTTATCAATACTAGTTTCCATAGCTTGATTGTTTGTTATAACCATCTTGTCTCGGTTAAAAAGATTGCTAATAATCACCAATTCTCCATCATTCACCATAATCCTCTGTCCACTTTTATTACTAAATCCACCATCTCCAAAGTCGCTGGGCTTTGCTTCATATTGAATAACATCTTCTGAACATGCTGTTACTAACAAAAAAATAAACACAATACCAGTAAATAATAGACACTTATTATTCATCGCTACCCCTCCTATTTTTTGAATAGTCAGCCTATTAATCTTAATACGGTTTAACAATGAAATAGGTTCCAAATTTTAATTTAATTTCCATATTTACTTATCCATACAGATAGGTTGGGACATTGGGGACAGTCTTTCTGTCCCACTAACTTGGGACACTTTTACTGTCCCCAATGTCTTCCTCTATTTATTATTTAGTAGGTTCGGATATAACCCGACATCGATCTAAAAGAGCCGACAGCATTAAGCTATCGGCTTATTCATCTCCGTTACAATCCTATAAATCTTTCTCGGTCGTCCCCGTTTTCCTATTGGTTCCTCATAAACCGATTCTAGAAGTCCCATCTTTTCTAAGTCATTTAAAATTCGTCGTGTGTTCCGATCTGTATTTTTTAATAGATTTGTGATCTGGTCGCTTCCGAATTGTTCAATTTGCTTTAGTTTTACATATCGATAGATTTTTAATGGCGTGGTAGTTGAATATTTATGCTTTTTTAAAGTTTCCTGCCAAAACCTTGGCAAGGTATCGAAACTTTTCTCTCGACTCAAAATGTCCAGCAGGTTTTTATTTTCATCTATGTAAATCATCTTAGATCCTGCTCGCTGTTTCCCTTCATCACATGCAATATTTGAATTCATTTTTGCCTCATACACCGTATAACCTGTGCCAACCCCAATGTTCATTTCTGCATTTGTGGAAAGTTGGATTCCACGAATCGTTTGAAGTATTGACTCGTCAGCAAGTGATAATTCGAAATCGCCATGTGTTGTGTAAATGTATATACGACCACTCTCTTTTCTTAAACTTCCATTTAACTTTTCAGTGAGCTCTAATAACTCACGTTCTAGTTCTAAACTTTGTTTGTGCTTTTCATATATCGAGTACTGCTCGTTTTTTTCCACTACATCAATACCGATAATCGTAACCTTAGAGTTTTGATTTAATTGTGAATGAGCTCTCGTAACCAATAAGTCTAACTCTTTTTGAATAGCAAGTTCGGAAGAAACTAAACGATAACAAGGAATATTTCGTTTCGTCAGTTCTAAATACACGGATAAATAACCCGTTATAGCGACTTCAGCATTTCCTAATCTATGTTGTTCTATATGAAAATCAACAATTTCATCAGAGGATTTAGTATATTCATATGGAGATAAGGAAATCAGACAATCATCAATGGAAAATTCGGATAGTAATTGTTGAACGATTTTTTTATCAATCGTATCTAAACTAATCTTTGAGACGAATTGACCTCTTTCCTTAACAATTCGTAGAAAGGTTCCAAGAAAACTAATTCCATGAAGTGGTGGAAAGCTTCCATCGTTTTCATCGATTAATTGATGTCTAATCGCATAATCGTAAGGATACTGGCCTGAGAAAATCCATTGATCTACTTTTGTTTTATGTTCTATTAATATGTTTTTTAATTCACCATAATTGTCATAACAAAAACCGATCAATTCAATCCGATTGTCTTTTGCTGCGACTTCTTTTATTTTTTCTAATGAATCCGCTGCTCCAATTGCACCAATTTTAACTTTCATCTTCCTTTACTCTCCTTTACATTTTCAATTTTGCTTCTGTTTGTAAAGGGTGAACAAACAGTAAGATGATTGACTTCGTGAATGAAAATGACACCCGCATGTTATATATAAGGCGGGTGTCATCTCCTAAATGGAGGTCGAACCTCCCTTCAATTATTTCAAAGTAATTTCATCCACATAAAACATTTCATTTAAATTCGGGTTATATTGAATACGATCGTTGACTCCGTAAACTGAATCCATTTGATATAAGTAGATGTACGGACGATCTTCTGCAATCAATTCTTGTGCTTTCATATATTGTTGTGCGCGTTCTTCTAAGTTCATGTTTTTCTCAGCTTCTTGAAGTAAACTTTCTACTTCCGGATTGTTGTAATCAGTTTCTCCAGCTGCTTTTTCAAACTTTAGACGATCTAACGCAAGTGAGGCATCAAACATAGAGTTTCCGTAAGCAATCATGAAAATATCACCAAACGATTTGCCTTGATATTTCTCGCTAAAGCTACTCCATTCTAAAAACTCAAGTTTAACTGTAATACCGACTTCAGCAAGCATCGCAGTCATTAATTCTGCTGCTTCTTTATCTTTTAAATAACGTCCGCTTGGAGATGACATTGTGACTGTTAAACCATCTTCATATCCAGCTTCTTTAAGTAGTTCACGAGCACGTTCTTGGTCATATAAGGAAACACCATAAAGGCTTTCGTTTGCTCCAACATTACCAGGCGTAACACGAGTTCTTGTTACAGTTCCCATACCTTGTAATAGTGTATCGACAATGATTTTCTTATCAATCGCTAAATCAATTGCTTCACGAACTTTTGGATCAGCAGTTGGGCCATTGCCACCTGTTCGAAGAGCTAATAGCATTACACGTTGTGAAGGGGATTTTACAATTGATACACCATCAGTTGAATCAATTCTTTGGATATCTGTAGGTGGAATATTCACCGCAATATCAACACCACCTGTGATCACTTCAGATACACGAGTCGAATCTTCTGGAATAGAACGGAAGACTACCTCATCCCATTTTGGTGTTCCGCCAAAATAATCTTCATTTTTCTCTAGGACGACACGGTCATCTTTTTTCCATTCTTTAAATTTGTATGGACCTGATCCTATTGGTTTTTGTAAAAATGTATCCCAACCATTCTCTTCAATATAGTTCTTTGGTAAAATTCCTGAACCAATACGAGAAATACGGTTTAAAAGTGCTGGTTCTGGATTTTCAGTGACAATATCAAATTCTAGTTCACTTTTAACGACTACTTCTTTAATTTGTTTATAACTACCATGTTCAAGTAAAGTGTTGTCTTTTGCTGCGCGTTCAAGGGAAAACTTTACGTCCTCTGCAGTTAATGGGGAACCATCATGGAATGTAATCCCTTCTTTTAGTTTAAACGACCAAGTAGTATCGTCGATGTTTTCAAAACTCTCAACTAATACTCCTTCAAATCCATTTCCTGTATTTCTAACTAAGTAGTCAAACATATTAACGTGGATCGCTTCTGTACTCGTATTGTTGTGATTATGGATATCAAATGAAACCATATCATTCCCGTTAGCAATGACTAATACCTTTTTCTCGCTTTGTTGGTCTGTTGTTTTCCCGTTTTCAGATGTTGATGTTGATGTACCTTCACTATTGTTGCTACACGCTGATAGTACTAATAGAAAAGCCATAATTAGAATTAAGTATGTCTTTTTCATATCTATTCCCCCTTTTACTCATTTAAAAATTTGTATGATAAACTACTAAATAACGTCATGCCATAGCGAATCGCTTGTTCATCAATATTAAACTTCGGATGATGAATGGAGTAATCGGTTTGTTCACTAGATCTTGTACCAAGTCTGAAGAATAAAGATGGAACAAGTTCTGAGAAATAGGCAAAGTCCTCGCCTCCCATTGAAGGAGTTAACCAATGCATAGATTCTTCGCCGAACAGTTCGGTTACTAGCTCACCGAATTCATTTTTCGCATCCTCATTTGTACTCATTGAAGGTGTAACCCTTTGATAATCTAAATGCGCCTGTCCACCAAATGACTCTGCAATGCCTTTAGCGATTTTCTCCATTGACTCTGGGACTTGGTTTCTAACATCCGGATCTAATGTTCGTACCGTTCCATTCACTGTGACAGTACTTGGTAATATATTTCCTTTTGTTCCCCCTACGATTTGACCAAAACTTAAAACTACTGGCTTTAGTGGATCTACTTGTCTACTAACGATTTGCTGCATTGCAACTAATACTTGGGCAGTAATCATCACTGCGTCTACGGCTTTATGAGGGTGCGCTGCATGCCCACCTTTTCCTTCTATGACAAGTTCAAAAATATCAACTGCTGCACAATCATATGTTGATTTTGCTAGAGAGAATTCGCCTACATCTATAATAGGCGCAACATGTAAGCCAATAAGAAAATCTACTTTTGGATTTTCTAACACGCCATCATCAATCATTGCTTTTGCACCTTGGCCGATCTCCTCAGCTGGTTGGAATATTAGTTTTAACGTTCCCTTTTCAAGACCTAGCTCACTAAAAACCTTTGCAACCCCTAATAGATTCGAAGTATGAACGTCGTGTCCACAAGTGTGTGCAACACCATCATTGATACTTTTATACGATTCTGATATTTCATCATTCATCGGAAGGGCATCCATGTCTGCTCTAAGCCCAATTACCTTACCTGGTTTTTTCCCCTTTAATAAACCAACAACCCCGGTACCGCCAACACCTTCTTGAACCTCGTAGCCCCACTCTCTTAAGTAGTTTGCGACAATACTAGATGTTCGTTTTTCCTCAAATGATAGTTCTGGATGCTGTCTTAAATCTCTACGAATTTCAATGACCTTTTCTAAATTTCGTAAAATCGCTTCGTTAATATCGGGGTATTTACTTTCTACGTTTTTGAATGCCTCGCTTTGTGTTAATTGCATGATTTTACTACTCCTTTACTTGCTAGTTTTTTTTCAAATCGCACAATAAGGTCCGCAACTTGTTCAATATGTTTATAAAAGTCTTGCACACGAATGTTTTCATTTGGTGCATGGTTATTTGATGCGTAGTGACCAACACCAAAGGAAACAGATGGGATACCGAAACGCTGGCATAAATCATACATTGGCCCTGTTCCTGGTGTATTTGGTACGATATTTGGAGACATTTCTTCGCTTTCAGTTACTGTTTCAATCACTGCCTCTACGATTGTTTCAGTTGGATGAGTTCTTGCTGCTTGAACACCGGACATTTCTTTAATCTTTATATCCTGGAACCCTTGATTATCTAAATGTTCTCGTAACAGTTTTAAAATTCGTTCTGGATCTTGTCCTGGTACCAATCGAAAATCTAATTTTGCAAATGCATGGTTAGGTAGTACTGTTTTTGAACCCTCTCCTGTATATCCGGAGTTAATTCCACAAATGTTGCATGTTGGTTCAAACAAATGCTTCTTTTTTAAATTTAATCCTGTTAAATTATTCACAAATTGAGAGATTCCAAGATGCTCTTTATTCGCCTCTTCGTCAAATAAATACTGGGAAAGAAATTCAATTTCTTCATTTGTTGGCTCAATCACGTCATCATAAAATCCTGGAATTAAAACTTTATCGTTTTGATCCTTTAAGCTAGTTAATGCAAAAAGAAGTCTCCATGCAGGACTTTCTATAATAGATGCGTTAGCAGAATGAAGGTCCGTATTTGCTCCTTCAGCAGAAAGTTCAACATAAAGCATCCCCTTTACGCCAAGTGAAACTTGTAGGCGACCATCCACATCGCGATAGCCAAACTCCCAAACATTGCCATCAGATTGAATTTTATCTGTATGATTCTCAGCGAACTCTGAAAGGTGAATACTTCCAATCTCTTCTTCCCCTTCAAAAATAAACTTTACGTTGATTGGAAGCTTCGGATTTTGTTGTTTCAACGCATGTATCGCTGCAAGCCTCGCGATTAGATTCCCCTTGTTATCAGCAATGCCGCGCGCATAAATTTTTCCATCCTTTTCAGTCGCTTCAAAAGGTGGTGAATTCCATAACTCAATTGGATCTTCAGGTTGTACATCATAGTGATTATAAAAACTAATCGTATAAGGTGAATCAGACTTTATATGTGAATAAGCAACTGGATATCCACTTGTTTCAATAAATTCAACTTCCTCTTTTATATAAGTATCAAATAAATGTTGAAGAAATTTTTTGCTTTCTTCCATCCCTCTGTTCTGCGCTGCTACACTCGGAACTGCACAAAAATCAATGAGCCATTGTTTATAAAGGTCACGATTTTCATTGATGATTTCATTAATAGTTTTCCCCACTCCTGAATACCCCCTGTTTTCGGAAATTTGCCAAAATTATTTCCTTAATGATAAACAATAGAAAAATACTAGTCAAGTAACTTTCTAATTATTTGGAATTGTTAGAAAATGTTTTTCTAGTCTTATACTTTTTTTGAATTTATAATCTAGCACTCTAACTTTCTTAATTGACTGATAACTTAAAATAGATTAATATGCATCTAAATAATAAACGGGCTTATATTTTATTTAGATATGGGAGATGAAAGAATGATTAATGAAACCGTTTCAGAAAAAATCGTCGTTAGTGAACAAGTGAATAGTCTATTTAATGTACTAACTTCTAACCCTCAAGTGAAGAAAGCACTTTCCTTTCTGAAAGATGATAATGACAATACGACTGAAGAACAAATCGAACTGACAGCAATTGAGGCACCAACATTTTTGGAAGAAACAAAAGGCAAGCTTTACAAGAAAAAACTTGAAGAGCTTGGCATTCAGGATATTACCGTAGATGAAGTAGGAAATGTTTTCGGAATTAGACCAGGAAGTGGTGACGGTCCAAAATTAGTAGTATGTGCCCACCTAGACACAGTGTTTCCTCTAGGAACAGATGTTGTTGCAAAGAGAAAAGATGGAAAAGTATATGCTCCTGGAATTTCTGATGACGGTAGAGGCTTAGCTGTTGTACTTTCGCTTACGAGAGCTTTAAATGAGGCTAATTTACAAACAGTTGGCGATTTGATTATAGGTGCAACAGTTGGCGAAGAAGGTCTAGGAGACTTACGCGGCGTTAAGACTTTATTTAATAATAGAAACGATATTGACGGGTTTATTTCCATTGAACCTGGTGAGCCAAGCCGAATTACTTATTTAGGCACGGGCAGCAAACGATATAAAGTCACGTATCAAGGACCAGGTGGCCATAGCTTCGGTGCATTTGGAACACCAAACCCTGTTCATGCAATGGGTAGAGCAATTGGGAAAATCGCAGATATAGAAACACCAGCCAATCCAAAAACTACTTTTAATGTAGGCGTGATTGAAGGTGGAACATCCATCAATACCATTTCTGAAAAAGCTGAGATGTTCATTGATCTACGTTCAAACTCTCAAGAAGAGTTAAAATTGTTGGAAGATAAAGTATTAACTATTATCAAACAAGCAAAAGATGAAGAAAATCTTCGCTGGAATCGATCCGATGATATCACTGTGACTATTGAACAAGTTGGAGATCGCCCTGCTGGTTCCCAAAGCCCAGATGCAATCATTGTGCAAGCTGCTGCAGCTGCCGCATCCACTCTTGGATTTGAGCCGGATTCAAATCCAGCATCAAGTACCGATTCAAATATTCCGATTTCTTTAGGAATCCCAGCCGTAACCCTTGGCGGTGGTGGCGATTTTGGAGGAATTCATACGTTAAATGAATATTTTGACCCTAAGGATGCTTATTATGGGGTGCAGAATTTACTTTTAACAGTATTGGGGCTTGTTGGATTAGAGGATGTTTCGGAGCCATTGCTAGCAAAAAGAGCGAGTTTATAGTATTTAGGGAATACAGCAAAGTTACAAATTAAAACCTCGATTTAATTCGAGGTTTTATTATTCTTTTTCAATTTCACGCTTTACATCATATGAAAGCACCTTCTTCCCCCCAACAAATTCATCATAGACTGCAGATTTTTTCCTATTGTTGTTTCTTACTTCTTTTTATTAGAAATAAACGAATCGAACAAGCTGCCCAAATAATGATTAAGAAATAAAAAATAACTATTTCAGTTGTCTCCATTACCAAAAAAGGATTTGTGGCATTCTTAAATGAAGTTTTTAAGTCAAATCCTAAAAGTATGTCCATACCAATTGAAAAACCAATTAATAATCCTGACATCAAAATTGAAATACCGAAGATTTTCAATTGTTTATCACGCTCCATAAGCGAATATTTCCCTTTTCCAATTCAATTACGAATACCTTTGCTTTGTATCATGGTACGAGGTCCTGGAGGATGTGGCTTCTGATTTTCCCCTTGCCCAACCTTATTTCGGCCGGTAATCATCTTTGGTCTTTTCTTGTAACCCCAAAGTGGCCTTCGGACAACGGTATCCCCTGCTTCTTCTCTAATGGACGGTGCTAGGGGTGTCATATAGGGAACACCGAATGAACGTAAGCTGGTTAAGTGAACAATCACGATGATAAACGCTAAAATCATTCCATAAAAGCCGAATGTTGCTGCGCAGAACATAAAAATAAATCTAACCAATCGAGCAGAAATTGCAATTGCATAGGAAGGGGTTGCGAAACTGGCAATCGCAGTGATGGAGACGACAATGACCATGACAGGTGAAACAATACCTGCCTGAATCGCTGCTTGCCCAATAACAAGCGCTCCTACGATGGATATCGTAGAACCTATCACTTTTGGCATTCGGATACCTGCTTCTCTTAAAATTTCAAATGTTATTTCCATAATGAGTGCTTCGACAAATGCAGGAAAAGGAACAGATTCCCGCTGAGCCGCAACAATGACAGCCAGTTTTGTTGGAATCATCTCCTGGTGAAAGGTGGTCGCAGCGATGTAGATTGCAGGCCCAACAAGGGATATAAAGAAGATGACAATACGTAATAAACGAATGGCTGTTGAGATATCAAAACGTTCATAGTAATCCTCAACCGATTGAAAAAAGTCAATAAATAAGGCTGGGACCATCAGCACAAAAGGAGTCCCATTTACGAATATGGCAATCCTTCCTTCAAGAAGATTACCTGCCACTGCATCGGGCCTCTCAGTATGATGTATAGTTGGGAAAGTGGTATTTGTCTGATCTTCAATCAGCTGTTCTATAAAACCGGATTCTAGGATACCATCGATGTCAATTTTTTTTAATCGTCTACGTACTTCTTCGATGATTTCATTCCTAGCTATGCCATTTATATACATAATGGAAACATCTGTTTTTGTCATTTTGCCAATTTTCATGGATTCGATCCACAAATCTGGTGTATTGATTATCCGACGTACCATGGCAATATTGGTCTCGATTGATTCAGTAAACGCTTCTTTCGACCCGCGAATCGAGACATTAGTAGTCGATTCTTGAATGGAACGTCTCTCCCCACCTTGGGTACTGACACTTAGTGCTTCGGTTATTCCCTCGATAAATATGATCGTATTACCTGATATCAATTCTGTGAAAAGTTCGTCCCAGTCACTTAATTTTTTTATCCCACCGACAGCAACAATTTCGGCAATCGTATCGATTACCCCTTGTTGAGCTATCTGATCTTGGTGTGAGTGATTATTATTCATGGCTTCAATCAAAAAGTCGTTAACAGTTTGACTGTCCACCAACCCTTTAATATATACAATGGCCGTTTTAACCTTAGGATCTTGACCGAGTTTAACCGGCCTGATGACAATATCTGTACTATTTCCAGTTCTTTGTTTAATGACTTCCAGATTCAAGGACAATGAGGTATCGATGTTATTCGGTAATTTATCAATAGTTTCAATTGGACTGTTTTCCTGTTGATTGTTACTATTCTTCTTTTGCTTTTTCCGTTTTAAAAATGAAAACATTGCACCAATACCTTTCGTTTCTATTCATCAAATATATTTCCATTAAACTACCCTTTTATTCAAGATTTTCTATCAAACAATATAGATATTGAATTAAAGAACAGTGTAGTATTTAATAAGAAAAATTGAACAGTTAGCCGAAAAAATCAAATCATTGCAAACGTTACGGCTTGTCTTTTTTATTGAGCTGTTTTCCTATATTGCTAAGATTTATTTAAATTAATGAATTAGAAAGTGGAGAAAGACGTATAGGGGTCTTTGGCAAGCATCGTTACAAACTAGGTGCCCCAAAATTTAGAAAGATAAATAAATATCTCATACAGCTCAAGCAAAATTCTCATAAATTTAATTATTTCTATCACCACTGTATCGTTTTGTTTAAGTACTACAAAAAAGTTGTCCATACAGCTGCTTAGGTATTGACTTGGCTGAATTAAATAAATCTAAAGAAGAAAATGAACCTTTATTAGTAAGCTAATGGGGCTGATAGTGTGAAAACGGGGAAGCGAAAACTGGTCTGCAAAAATAACAGTTATGCAAGCTGATGACAAGGAAATACCAAAATTTGTACTATAGTATCAAGGTGAAGACCTCGAAAGCGTAGGAGGTAGTGAAATAAATTATAAAATTGAAGATCACACAAGTTCTTTAAGTGGAACTGGAACATTAACAAATGGTGGAGTTTTAGAAAGCAAAGGAAATAGCAATTGTTGTGGTTGTGCTTTTGTTACAGAATATACTGAAATAGAATTAACAGTAGAATGGGATGACAAAACAGAAACTATACTCTAAAAGCTCAATAAGGCATAATTATTCAACAAACGGTGGCCTTTCTTCAATAAGGTCCCTATTTTTCACAGAAATCCCTAAGTCTATTAAAACGACAAAAATCCCTAATATTTATTGAATACAGGGATTTCTTACAAATTCAAATATCTCCGTGAACTGATATTCTTCCTTTTGCTCATAATATTCCTTTAAAGGAACACTCTATAATCAAAATAAACTTCTATAGGTTGGAGGCTGTCAGAATGAAGGTTTTATCAATGATCCAGCCGTGGGCAAGCCTTTTTGTCCTTAGAGAGGCAACATATGAAACAAGGTCATGGAGAACGAATTATCGGGGGCCACTTGCCATTCACACAAGTAAAAAATTTGATAAAGACGTCTCTAACCATATAGCCATAAAGTCGTTGCTTGGTAAGCACGGATACACACCAGAGAATCTTCCAACTGGCCAGATTATTGCTGTATGCAAACTTGTAGATTGTTTGAAGGTAACTGAAAACAATGAGACATGGGCAATTCTGGAGGATGGTCGAATCGTATCAGGGAATGACTATTTTATGGGCAACTTTATAGTGGGAGGTTATGCTTGGGTAGTTGAGGATATGCAAATATTGGATGAATTTATTCCAGCAAAGGGAAAGCTAGGATTATGGGAGCATGTTTTAATTTTATAGGAGCTGATACATTACACACGATGCGCTGAATCAGCTCCTTCAGGAACCCACATTTCACGCACAAAATCTTCTAGCTTCTTTATTTTTTTAGACATCCTAACGCTCCTTTACACATAAAATTCTACTCTATATAGCTTATCCATAATGTAATATTCATTCTTCTTGAACCATCCTGCCCCGTTCAATAACTTCAACAAAAAAAACATTAACCCTTCTTGGATCAACGCCTTGGTTCAAGATTATTATTTTGAAAATAAGGATTCTATTTTCTAGTTTGCAATTAATGTTCACCATAAATAAACTTAACTATATATTCAAAATCCTGTATTGATAATGTCTCTTGATCCTTATCATACCAGTAAAAAAGCCCATCCGCGATTGCAGGGAGTGGATATCGTAACATAACAGTTGATTTATCTGTTTCGATATACTCAGAGTATATTTTTTTCTTGAATATTTTTTGAGTTGTTTCACGCATAAATGGGAGATGACCTTTTATGGTGTCCACAAATAAAATTGGCATTTGTAAGGCTTCAAATCGTTCAACATATTGTAGAGTTGAAACAGTTTCAAAATAATCATCATCAATCATAATGAATGAATACTTCGCTTTCAAATCGTCATCTTTTAGTATATCATTCACATTTATCGATTCATATTCTACATTTTCAAAATCGAATTGTGTCACATTACCAACAACCTCAACTCGAACAGTTTCCACACTTTCTAATGATATTGTTTTTGAACACCCACTTATAAACAATACAAGAAATACAAATAAAAAAGATTTGTAAAAATTCATTTATATAATTCCCCCATTGGTTAGTTCATTTACATTCAATATCTTCAAACAAAAGATGTTAATCCTTCTTGGATTAACGCCTACGTTTATTTATTGATTCCACAAACCGCCCCATTACTTCAATAAGAAAAGTAATTTCTCTTTAAATTATGCCTTGCTAGCATAATTAGAAACTATTTACTGCTTTTACTATCTTTAAAGAATAAGTGTAAGAAAAATCGTTTATATTGGAAATCTTATTTGTATTTCTCACTTTTCAATTGGAAAACGTAATAAAAGCCAATTAAAAATAATACTTCGAGTAATAATAAAGTACCCATTATAGTAGTTGCAAACATGTTAAAATAAGCACTGATACCTGCTAAAATGAATAGCAACATAATAATGTTTATAAGATTAAATAACCACACTTTATTCTTTTTACTATGTAAATCTTTCAATAGTTCGGAGATAATGGCAAATATTATAAACATACCTGCAACAATAAACAGAAGCCCACCATAAGCTAAAATAACCTCAAGGGAAGTTGAGAAAGGCAACATTATCGGAGAATTACCTGTTATATTTAATAAGAAAATGATAAAACTGTGGGCAATCATGATAATGATATAAGGTCTAACCTTTAGCAGTCTTTGATTTGTTCTTCCCAATTCGGTTATCCCAAAAAATAACGATATATAACCAATTATATTGGTTATATAATAAGTCGCTCCGATATCCAGAAAACTTAAATTTGTTTTGAAGAAAACAAATATTAGTCCTACGAAAATATTTATCATTTATCACTTCCCCCTCCTTTTGAGTTAGTTCATATTTATAATTAGAATTGGCAAACCTTCGTACATTAACCTGTCCCGGTAGTTGAATAAGAAAGCTGCTCAATTGACGTTATTCTTCTCTTTTATTTCTTTAAGTAATGATATGATCTCTTTGTTTTGTTCAATTTGAATTTCACTATTTACTCGAATAATTCGAACCCATCTTAATAGTAATGCTACAATTAGTATCGGTATTAGCGTAAACAATACATCAATTATAGCTGCTTGATTACCAGAAAAATTCACTTACAATATCCTCCCATTATTCCAGTAGTTAACCAAAAGTACAATTAAGATAATTTACATTTTCCCTTCTTTAATCCATGTCCAAATTCGATAACTTCCAAATACGGAGACAAAGAGA
The DNA here is from genome assembly GCF_049202975.1 of Ureibacillus sp. MALMAid1270. Taxonomy (NCBI): domain Bacteria; kingdom Bacillati; phylum Bacillota; class Bacilli; order Caryophanales; family Caryophanaceae; genus Ureibacillus; species Ureibacillus sp. MALMAid1270. The sequence goes on from NZ_JBMIRP010000089.1 coordinate 16,049, forward strand.
AGCATGAGCATCATGATTACCGATGTTGACAAACTATTTATTTCTTCTAAGCCTTTTGCATTCAATGCGACAAAAGTTGAGTAGCCGATTAACATTAAATAACAAATCACATTAGGAATAATCCAAATGACTCTTAATTTCGTATTTTTCACGTTAAGCCCCCCCTAAATTCCTAATCGCTATACTTATCAATCGTATGTCTTAAAATAGGATAAAAAATTGCGATGATCATATAAGCAGTAAAGATAGCTGATAGGCTAAGCCACTCGTTTTTATTAATTTCTCCATCAAAAATATCATGCGTATTCATGTGTAGAATTGCTAAAATTGCGCTTGAAAAAATACTAAACAGACTATATCTCAATAGACTACTTTTAATCTTCTTCTCACGAATATACCAATGAAATCTAGCAACGATTAATACCATCGCAATGAATAATAAAAAGTACTTCATATATCCCCCTATAGAAACCGAATGCAAATTACTCAAACTATTATTCTTTAATTTCAAACTCCGCTCCAAGAACAAATTTATCTTCATTTACAAAGAAGGATTTGGTGATTCGATAGTTGCCTTCTGTAAATTGATAGTACAAATGATCAAGGGGTACTTCCTGATCGAAACTTGAATTAGCTTCTATCCCCAGGGCAATATCCTCAAATGCAAGTCTTTTGTACGGAATTTGATACCACTTTCCATTTATCAACTTTTCCACATAGAGAGATGTTCCATAACCAACAGCTGTTGTACCAGTATTCGCAATGCTTAATGTTATTTCGTTCACTTGGCTTGAGTATTCTTTTTTATCGGTAGTAACCTGAATGATTGTTTGTTCTTCAATAAATGTACTCGGTAAATCTCCATACTCAGATTTTACTAATGATTCATCTCCCGATTTGCCGGAACAAGCGGAAATAATCATTGCCAAACCAATTAAGGAAACAAGGATAATTCTTAACTTCATCATCTTCCCCCCTATAAGACTATTAAAAAAGAACGGAATTTTTGCTTTGACAGGGACATTGGGGACAGGAAAAGTGTCCCATTAGAAAACTATTTCATTTCCTCAGCTAACTCCAAAATAATTCCCTCTGGACCACGCATGAAGCATAATTTATAAATATCTTCATTTTGTTGTATTTCACTAAAAGTCTCGATCCCCTTCGTTTTTAGTTTTGCAACAACAGCTTCTATATCTTCAACAGCAAATGCAATATGTCAGATTCGCGGCGTGTTTGCAAAGTTTTGTTGGTGAACATCTTCATTTGTTGGGGAAATAAATTTGATGAGCTCTATCCATGTTTGTCCTTCTGGCATACCCAATCCAACACATGAAACTCTAACGTCTTTTAGTCCAACCGCATACCCCATCAAATCTCCTTCCATTTCCCATTCCCTTTTACTTCTAGTCCAAACTCGAGAAAAAACTCTTTTGCAGCCGGAAGATCATTTACGATTACACCAACATGATCGATTTTTTGAAATTTCAATTTATATACCTCCAATGCTCGTGTTATCTTGCTAAATAAATTCGCTTATTTCAGAAAAATCTCATGGATACATTATTCCCAAATTAATAAAAAATGGGCATTTCTCTTTCATTAAGAAACACCCTATTGCCTATTGTAAAAGTAAGTTGAATTATTATGGTCACGATTTAACTAGACGTCTTCTTAAATAACTGCCAAAATAGGAAGCAACAAACATGAGTAAAAAGGCCAATAAACTTGCTGACCAAATGTGAACATAGAAAAATAATATTCCAATTATTTTAGATGAAATATTAACCAACGGTAAGAAATACATTTGCGTAGCTAATCCAAATAGGTTTGGCCAAGTATGACCTAATATTATACTTTGATACATGATTAGTAAGAGAACTAGAAATGCAGGTAGATTGATAATGATGGCCGTCTTTAATGGTGTTTTTTCAAACTTACTAGTTATAAATCCGACCAATATCCAAAAAATAAGAAATACAATTCCAATTATTTCAAACGGCAATACACGATCTTGATTTTCCATTAACCATGTATTCATTTGTAAGCCTATCACAAAGGGAATAAATCCGATTAAGATTAAAACCAATTTCTTCATGATATCAAACCTCCTATTCTAAATAGTTATCTACTATTATTATAGATAAATAAAAACTTTATGTTCATTACATATAGGATATCCTTCCAGTTATGATAATTATAAAATTTGAGAACATACTATTTAGTTAAAGAAGGTTTGATCTTTGTTTGATTTATTATATAAATCAATTCTTTCAGATACACTTTCTTTTTTACCTGTATCCTGCCACTCCACCATCATGTATATGTTGCTTATTTCATTAAACGTAATGGGTACTCCATTTTCGTTAATATAAGTTCCGCCATCTATAGATCCCGTCCAGTTATCTACAATATCAATATCACCACCAGTTATATAACCAGCATGAACAACTCTATCTTTATTGTTAAAAACAATGTGAGTTTCGAAATGAAAACCTGAATTATTCATACCTCGAACATAAATCAGGGTTTTAGGCCAAAAACGATTAGATTCCCGATCCCTTTGAAAGAATCATGATTATTTTTCTTCTGAAAAGCATCTTTCTAGAATGAGGAGCGGAAAAATGCTTGT
>NZ_JBMIRP010000090.1:0-62686 GCF_049202975.1 Ureibacillus sp. MALMAid1270
CAGTTCGGGAATTTGCCTCCGGCTTCCTTCAGATTCCACCTCACGGTGGACACCCTTGCCATTAGCTAACAGTTCCTACTGCCAAGCCTGTAGTGGACTTTCACCACCAAGTTATAGCCCATGCCGGGCGCACAATAAAAAGTCCCAAAAGCAAGATTGCCTTTGGGACTTTTACTATTATACAACTGGCTCGTCTGAACCCCATTGTTTTTTCTTTCTTTCTACATCAATTTTACCACCAGTTTTATTCAAGCCTTTTTTCATGATTGAATACCAAATTTGAGCGGAAATGTAAATCGATGAATACGTTCCTGCTAGTAAACCTAAGAACAGAGCCCATGAGAAATTTCGGATAGCTTCTGCACCAAATAATAATAGTGCAACGACAACAAATGCAATATTTAAAACGATGTTAACAGAACGTCCAAGTGTTTGTCTTAATGATTTGTTAACAATTTCTGCAAGTTCGTCTGAGTTCTCGATTTTTTTCACACGATCTAAGTTTTCACGGATACGGTCGAATGTAACAATCTTATCATTGATAGAGTAACCAACAACTGTTAGTAAGGCCGCTATAAATGTTAAATCGACTTCAAAACGTGTAAAGCTAAATATTGCTACCATTAGGAAAATATCATGGAGTACACCGATGATAGAAGCAATACCCATACGCCATTCGAATCGAATTGCAACGTAGATAATAATTCCAATAGCTGCAATGATTAAAGCATAAATTGCATTTTTCACAAGTTCTTGTCCTACAATTGATGAAACAGCACTTACATTTGGCTCTGCACCAAATTCTTCATGCATTTTTTCTTTTATTTCTAGGATTTGTTGTTGTGTGAATTCCTCAGTATATTGGATTGCTGCTATGTTTTGCGTTTCACCAGAAATGATAATATCATCCGATGGATATCCAATACTTTCCATATACGAAGATACTTTTTCCTCTGTAAGTGATTCTTGTGCTAATACATCAACACGAGTACCACTTGCAAAATCAATACCTAAGTTTAATTTAAATAGACCTAGAACGATTGCACCAGCTAATATTAATATAATCGATAAAGTAAAATATCGTTTTCTAGTGTGTACAAAGTCGAATCTGTCGAAATTCGTAGATAAATCTAATGAACTTACGTTTTCTTCAATTGAATGGATTTTTGATTTTCTTACACCAAAGAATCCTGGTTTGTTATCAAAATAACCACTATTCACTAATAAACCAAGAAGGATACGTGATCCCCAAACTGCTGTTAAGAAACTTATTAAAATACTAATTACTAAAATTGTTGCAAACCCTTTTACAGAACTTGTACCAAAGTAGAATAATACCACTGCTGCAATAAAGGATGTTACGTTTGCGTCTAAAATCGCAGACCATGATGATTTAGTACCTTCAGCAAATGCTTGCTTAATCGTTTTACCAATGCGGAGCTCTTCTCTTATTCTTTCAGCTGTTAGGATATTCGCATCGACAGCCATTGCAATCCCTAATACAAGACCTGCAATTCCCGGTAAAGTAAGAACTCCATTAATCAATACGAATATTAATAAGTTTAGATAAATGTAAATAACTAATGTAATATTTGCAATCAGTCCAGGTAGACGATAATAGAACATTAGGAATAAGAAAATTAAAACAGATCCTATAATACCAGCGTAAACTGTTGATTTTAATGCATGCTCACCAAATTGTGCACCAACAGAAGTTGAAAATACTTCTGTCAATTTAACTGGAAGGGCACCTGCATTTAAAACACTCGCTAAATCTTTCGTTTCTTGAACTGTAAAATTACCTTCAATCATTACATCAGTCGTATTTAACACTTGTCCAACACGTGCTGCAGAAACGAATTTTTGATCTTCTTTAGGTTTTAACACTTCTTGAGCGTAAGAATCGACGCCTTCTTCAAAATCTAACCAAACGACTAGTAAATTTTGACCTTCAGGCATTTCTGATACTTGTTTAGTTACACTAGCAAATTTCGAAGCGTCCTTTAGCTTTAATGTAACAATTGGTTGATTTGAATCGTTAAATGTACCAGCAGCGCCGCCCTCAACTAAATCTGTTCCATCCATTAATACATTATCATTCACATCACGGAATGTTAATTCAGCAGTACTTGATAGTAATTCACGGGCAGATGATTGGTCGTCTAGTCCTGCCAATTGAACACGAATTCGATTTTCCCCTTCAACTTGAATGCTAGGTTCACTAACACCGAATTGGTCAACACGATTGTTCAAGGCACTTGTTGTATCGGTCAAAATTGATGGCGTAATTTCTTGTCCATCTAATGGTTCTACTTCATATAAAACCTCAAAACCACCTTGTAAATCTAAGCCGAGTTTTACATCATCTAATATACCTTTAACTGTTCCACCCATTGCTGCAAATAACACAACAATTACTAGTAGAAAAGTTAAAATACGGCTTTTTAACTTCATGCATAATCCTCCTTGGGTGTATGTATACAACTGAGACTAGAAAGACTCAGTTCGACTAGTATAAGTCGAACTGTGCTTCTTTGGCAGATTATGGAATTTAATTATAAGCAATCCGCTAATAAAGCAAAGGAAGCCTTTTGCTAAGATGCTTTCATTCGTCTAATGGTAGCACAGTTTAGTACATGACAAAACTAAAAAAAATAATATGTTTTAAACAACAAACTTATTATGTAACACGAAGTTCATGCTGTCAATTCAACACAATGAGCTTATTGCGAATCATATTTATTCTTTTGTTGGTTGTTTTCTAAATAGCTCATTTAATTCGTCTTTATTTAACTCTCCAAACCAATCAGTCTTTTGGAATGATTTGATCTGAGTAAAACTAACAATCTCTGAAGCGGAAATGGAAAAGATAGTCTCCACAACTTCATGAAGCTTTAAATCTTCAATAATCTTTTTTCTCCATTTTTTCTTTACACAATAGTTCCACAAATCTTCTTTTGTAATATGGTCATAACCAAAATGCTGGAATTCTTCTATTTTGCTTAATAAAGCTGGTAAGACTTTTTGAAATAAATTCGAATGTTCAATATTCAATTTGTTTTCACCTCAGAGCATTTGATTTGTTTTAACATGTGTAGTACGAGCATACAAATATTGTAGCGGATATTTCTTGAAATGAGAAGGGATTGAATGAATGGGATCGTTTGTTAGAGGGACCGTTTTTTTAATGATTGTTATTTTTTTATCTAAGTTATTTGGCTTTGTATATAGAATGCAATTTATGAGGGTTGCTGGGGAAGAAGCAGTAGGAGTGTATATGACAGCCTACCCTGCTTATATATTCTTTATTTCGCTTGTACAAATTGGACTACCTATCGCTGTTGCAAAGATTATAGCTGAATTTTATGCGAAAAAACGGATTGGACAACTTAAGTCCGTAATGGTAACTGCAATTAAGTGGTCCGTTGCTTCCATGATTATTTTCATACCAATTCTTTACTTCTTCATTCCATTTTTAGCTGGAACACTTTTACATAATGAAGCAACAAAAGTGACATTGTATATTGCCTTGGGTGCTGTACCAATCGTTGTATTTTCTGGTCTTATTAGAGGGTATTTACAAGGGCTAACGAGAATTTCTCCGACAGCTTGGTCTCAGATGATTGAACAGTTAGTTCGTATTGCACTCATCTCAATGATACTACCTGGATTTATTGTACCTGGTAATCCAGAATTGACTGCAGCATATGCAATGGCTATTACTGCAGTAGGTGAAGTAGTATCCCTTTTATATTTGTATTTCCATTATCTATATACAAAATCAAAACTGAAATCATCAGACAAGCCAAAGCCATATCCTGCAATGCCGTTACTTCGAATTGCAGTACCTTCAGCAGGTAGTAAACTATTCGGTACCTTTACGTGGTTTTTAGAACCAATCGTTTTCTTACAAGCATTGACAATAGCTGGATTAACTGCAGCTGGAGCAACAACTTTATACGGGGTAATATCAGGTGTTCATATTCCATTATTACTATTTCCATCATTTATACCGAACGCTTTAGCTATTGTACTCATCCCAGCGGTAAGTAGCGCCATTGCTCGTAATAATTATTCATTATTAAACGACCGTATTGAAATATCTTTACGGATGTCTTCGCTGATTGGTTGTTATGCAGCGACTTACTTTTTCTTACACGGTGATGAACTAGCATTAATGTTATTTGGATTAGAAGATACAAAGGGCTATATGCGAATATTAGCACCGATTTTTTATTTTTACTATATTCAAAGTCCGCTTCAATCCATTTTACAAGCAGTAGACGAGGCTCGCGCTGCGATGATGAACTCAATTTACGGTGGATTGGGTAAATTATTCATCATGTTTGTACTAGCTTCCCAAGCCTCAATTGCTGAATATGGTGCAATCATTGCGATTGGATTTGGTGTATTAATGACATCATTTTTACATATCGCGACGATTCGTCAACATAAAATGATTGCTGGAGGTTTTCGTTTCTTCGTAGTTCCTTACGCGGTATTTATCGTGACTTGTGTGATTCAAAGCTATTTTTTGCCAATGTTGCATTTTGATTTTTGGACAAATAGTTCAATCACTATAGGGATCGTAACGATTTTATTAATCCTATTACACCAATTCCGATTAAGTGATTTTAGATATTTTCGTTCTATTGTTTCCCGTCGATAGTTGTACCTTTTAATTGAACATATAAATCATAATCTTCCAAACAACAATAAAATATCTCATCAAGATTTGAATATCCTTTTGTTTTCAATGTTTCTTTTAGCCATAGTTCATCTTTTTCAATCATTTTAAGATGTCTTTCAATAACATCACCATCTACAATTAAAGGTAAAACTAATGGATCTTCATCTTTTAGGAAAACGGATAGTTTTCCTGATGGTTCTAAGTATGCATAAGCTATGTTTTTGATCGATGGTACACTCGCTTCACGTAATTGTTGGAATAAGTCATCTAGATTATACCGTTGTTTTCTCATTTCTTCTTCATTGATGACACCATTTTTAACAATGAGTGACGGGTCGCCATCGATTAAATCTCTTACTTTTTTACTTTTTAATGCTAGAAGTGAATTGCAATATTGGATGACAAATAATAATAGGATAGGAAAAATCATCGGGAATAATGCTTTATCCATGTCTTCTAATGCAAAGGCAACACACTCTGCAATAAGAACAAACACAACTAAGTCCATAATACTTAATTCGCCAACTTCTCTTTTTCCCATTAACCTAAAAATGACTAAGATTAAAATATATAAAAGTATTGTTCGAAAAGCGATTTCTAAATATAATTCCATAACAAACTCCCTTTCTCAAATAATTGTTTGCTATGGACATGATAATTATTCAATTTTGACCATGAAAAAAGCTTACGCAGTGGAACTTGTCCAATTTCGTAAGCTTTTCCTACTATTCTGTAATTACGCGACCAATTGCTTGACGCTCAAACTTCAAACGAGTGTTACCATCAACTAAGATATATACCGCTGTATCTTCAATTGCATCGATTTCTCCGTGAAGTCCACCAATTGTTACTACACGATCACCGCGTTTTAAGCTGCTTTGCATTTGTACAGTTGCTTTTTGTCTCTTTTGAGCTGGACGGATTAAGATAAACCACATAGCCGCAAATAAAATTATGATTGGTAGCAAATTTAATAATGTATCTTGCATATATTATGTCCCCCTTTCTAATTCTCCTTAAATAGTATAGTATAAAATGCACTTAAAAAGCGATTTGAAACTATTACTTTCAATGAAAATAATCCTATTTTTTAAAATTTAACAACAATTTCTTGTATTTTCACTATTATATAAAAATTAGAAGTTTTTTGCATCTGGTTTGTTGAAACCGTATTTTTCGAAGAATTCTTCTCTGAAATCCCCTAAACGATCTTCTCGGATAGCTTGACGTACTTGCTCCATTAGTTTCAATAAGAAATGTAAATTATGATATGTTGTTAAACGAATGCCGAATGTTTCACCTGTTTTTATCAAATGTCTAATATAAGCACGTGAATAGTTTTTACAAGTATAACAATCACAATTAGGGTCAAGTGGCCCAAAATCTTTCGCATACTGTGCATTTTTAACAACTAGTCTTCCTTCTGAAGTCATTAGTGTTCCATTACGAGCAATTCGTGTTGGTAGTACACAGTCAAACATATCAACTCCACGTATTGCACCATCAATAAGAGAATCAGGAGAACCTACTCCCATTAAGTAACGTGGTTTATCAAACGGCATAAGCGGTGTAGTAAACTCTAATACCTTATTCATAACATCTTTTGGTTCACCTACAGATAAACCACCAATTGCATATCCTGGGAAATCTAATTCAACTAATGCTTCAGCTGAACGTTTTCTTAAATCCTCATATTCCCCACCTTGAATTATCCCAAATAATCCTTGGTCTTCTGGGCGACTATGTGCTTCTTTACAGCGCTTAGCCCATCTTGTTGTACGGTCAACAGAAGCTAACATATACTCATAAGATGCTGGATATGGTGGACATTCATCGAAAGCCATAATAATATCTGCACCTAAATCATTTTGAACTTGGATTGATTTTTCTGGGCTTAAAAATAGCTTGTCCCCATTTAAATGGTTGCGGAAGTAAACTCCATCTTCTTCGATTTTACGAAAATCACTAAGTGAAAATACTTGGAATCCACCAGAATCAGTTAAAATTGCACGGTCCCAGTTCATAAATTTGTGGAGTCCACCCGCTTCTTTCACTATCTCATTTCCTGGACGTAACCATAAATGATATGTGTTTGATAAAATGATCCCTGCACCCATCTCTTTAACTTCTTCTGGTGCCATCGTTTTTACAGTTGCTTGTGTACCTACTGGCATAAATGCAGGTGTCTCAAATGATCCATGTGGTGTATGAACGATCCCAAGTCTCGCTCCAGTTTGTTTACATGTTTTAATATGTTCGTATCTTATTGCTGGTTGTGTCATAATAAATTCCTTTCATTTTTGGAGTAAAAACAGTACTCCAGTTTCCCTTCAGGTTTCCCCATTTTCTTGTATTTTTATCAAATTCAACTAATGTTAATCACGTATCGGGCGAATAAACATCGCATCTCCAAAGCTGAAGAATCGATATTTTTCTTCAACAGCTTGTTTATATGCATTTAATATTATATCCCTTGATGTTAATGCACTTACTAACATAACTAAAGTAGATTTAGGTAAATGGAAGTTTGTAATTAACCCATCTATTGCTTTATATTCGAAACCTGGATAGATAAAGATGTTTGTCCATCCGTGTTCGGCACGAATTTCGCCATCAAATTTTTGAGCAATCGTTTCTAGTGTTCGAGTAGATGTTGTCCCTACAGCAATTACTTTTCCGCCATTAGCTTTTGTGCGATTAATCGTATTCGCTGCTTCCTCTGAAACACTATAGAATTCAGAATGCATATCGTGATTTTCAATAGAATCTACACTTACTGGACGGAAAGTACCAAGCCCAACATGTAGTGTAATAAAGACTATTTCTACGCCTTTATCTTTTATTTTTTCTAAAATTTCATTAGTAAAGTGTAACCCTGCTGTAGGTGCTGCAGCGGAACCAATCTCTTTAGAGTAGACTGTTTGATAACGTTCACGATCGTCTAACTTCTCATGTATATATGGTGGAAGTGGCATTTCTCCAAGCTGATCTAATATCTCATAAAAAATACCGTCATAACTGAACTTAAACATTCGCCCACCGTGGTCTAATTCGCCGGTACAAATAGCTTTTAGCAAACCATTACCAAATGTTATTTCTGTACCGATTTTTACTCGTTTTGCTGGTTTTACTAACGTTTCCCACTCATCATCTTGACCTTGTTTTAATAACAACAATTCGATATGAGCACCTGTACCTTCCTTTGTACCAAAAAGTCTGGCCGGCATAACTCGTGTATCGTTTAAAACAAGACAATCTCCTTCTTGTAATTCATCTAGAATATGGGGAAATTGATGGTGTTCTACTTCACCCGTTTGACGGTCGACAACCATTAACCGACTTGCAGTTCTATCTTCTAATGGTGTTTGAGCTATTAGTTCTTCAGGTAATTCAAAATCAAAATCTTCTACTTTCATGTTGAAACTTCCTTTTTTAAGTTTGATGTGGGTAACCAAAATGATCGTACGCTAAGACGCTTGCAACACGACCACGTGGTGTTCTTTGTATAAATCCAATTTGCATTAAATACGGTTCGTATACATCCTCAATTGTTACCCTTTCTTCACCAATTGATGCAGCAAGAGTATCCAACCCAACAGGCCCTCCTTTAAAACTTTCAATCATACTTTTTATTAATTTATGGTCAATATGATCAAGGCCTAAAGGATCTACTTGGAGTAGTTGGAGTGCCTGATTGGCAATTGATAGTGAAATTACACCATCTCCAATGACTTGTGCATAATCCCGCACTCTTTTTAATAATCGATTGGCTATTCTTGGGGTACCACGAGAACGTCTTGCAATTTCTCTTGCCGCTAACTTATCTATATCAACTTCAAATAGTTTAGCACTTCTTAAAACAATTTCAACTAGAGAGGATTCGTCATAATAATCTAATCGAAGCATGACGCCAAAACGGTCTCTAAAAGGAGCAGATAACGCACCTGCTCTTGTTGTAGCTCCTACCAATGTAAATGGTGGTAAGTCCAAACGTACCGTTCTAGCTTCATGCCCCTTTCCTATGACAATATCTAAGGAGTAGTCTTCCATCGCAGGATAAAGTACTTCTTCAATAGCTCTCGATAGTCGATGGATCTCATCAATAAACAATACATCTCCTGGTTCAAGTGAGCTTACAATGGCCGCTAAGTCACCTGGTCGTTCAATAGCAGGTCCACTCGTCATGCGAATATTAACATTCATTTCATTTGCAATAATACTAGCTAGAGTTGTTTTACCAAGTCCTGGTGGACCATATAACAAGACGTGATCTAAACTTTCTTCTCGAATTTTTGCGGCTTCAATAAATATTTTTAAACTTTCCTTTACTTTAGATTGTCCAATATATTGTGACAACATTTGTGGTCTAAGGGAAAGTTCGAATTGTTCATCATATTCATTTGCATTATTTGAAATTATACGGTCAGACATCTCATCTCCCCCTTACTTCAACGTTAGTAACAGTTGTAAAGCATTTTTCATATAATTTTCAGTAGTTGAAAGAGAATCGTTCTCCTCAAGCTGTGGCTTAATTTTAGCAAGTTCTTTTTCTGAATAACCAAGGGCACTTAATGCTAAAATCGCCTCATCTAATTGATGTTGATTTGGATTAACTCCAAATAGTGGCAATTCATCATCTTTACTAGGTATAACTACATTTGCCTCTGACACTAGATTTCCTAACTTTCCTTTTAAATCCAGAATCATTTGGCGAGCTGTTTTTTTCCCTACTCCAGGGAATTTGATAAGGAAAGATTCATCTTCATTTTCAATTGCTGACACTACATGAGTAGGATTTCCGCTAGCTAAAATTGCCAAAGCTCCTTTTGGTCCGATCCCAGAAACTTGTATTAATTTTCTAAATAGCTCACGTTGGGTCATTGTTTTAAATCCAAACAGTAGATGAGCATCTTCTCGTACATGCATATGTATAAAAACTTGTTGGTTAGATTCATTAATTTGAAAGGCAAATGGATTCGGTGTATGTAAACACCATCCTATTTGGTTTTGTTCTAGGACAATATATTCTGGTGTAACTCTTTTAACTTGTCCAATAATATAATCGTACATTAATAATCCCTCGCATTCACATCAATCCATTATAGCATATCAAAATAAGATCACGAACTAGGTGGGAAATCGTTCAAACTAAACATGAACGAACCTTAAAAAACTTATTATGAAATGAAAGACCGTCCAAGTTAGACGGTCTTAAATGTATGAATGGATCACTATTTTAATAGTTTTATATTAACATATTGAACAAAGTTAACCTAGCCATGCAAACTTATATTCATTTTAATTTTTCAGTTTTTACAATTAACTCAGGCCAATGTCTTAATGCTTTTTCAGTAAACGGCATTAAATAGTCTAAGAATTCTTCTTTTTCAAGATCGCCAAGCTGCAATATATACAACCATTCTCTTAACAATTCGTTAGGATATTGGAGATAATGCAATTTTGGTAGACACAACTCGCTTAAATATTGACTTTCACTTATTAACTTCTGAAGGTCATAGCCAACTGTTGGTAGGGCTCGATGTAACCATAAAATTAGTTCATCGGCTGGATCTCCGACGACCGATAAATCAAAATCAATCAATTTCATGCCTTCTCTTGTAATTAAAAAATTATGATGAACAACATCTCCATGCAATAAAGTAAGATTGAAATTTGATGATTTTTTTTCGGCTTGTTTCCGCATTTTCCTTAGAATTCTGTCCGCATACAGCGTAATATCATAATAAGAATGTTGTAAATACGGAACTAACTCTTTTTCATAGGATAAGAAACGTTCAAGCCGCGCAGTCCATTTATTGTATAAATTTTGTCTTGGAATAATTACGTGGTTTTTCCAATTAATCATTTTATTTGTATCATGTAATGATTTTAAAATCCTGACTACTTCTCTTCTGTGATGTCTGTCTGAGAAATCTGCACTATAGCTACGATGTTGCCAACTTTGTACTATTAAATTCGGTTCATTCGTTTTTTTTAAAGGAATTGCATATGGAAACTCGATTGCTTCTAGTTGTTGATGAATGAATTTAACTTTTTCTGCCACCATTTCATTATCGTACTTTTTTATAAACAATGTATCATCTGGTGATTCTTGTTTCCATATATTGCTTTTGATTTGCATTTTAATAATTCCAAGGTCTAAAGTCAGGTGATTGTTGGTTACAGTTGCAAGTTGGATAGTATGGTTGTGATGGATAGTTCATATGTTGTGGCATCATATGTTGTTGAGGCATCATGTGATATGGCATAGATTGTTGCATATAGTAATCTTGCATAGTGTATTGTTCAGGCATTGCTTGGTATGGCATGTTATAGTGTTCAGGCATATACGGTTGCATGTTGTATTGTTCCGGCATTACATGCTGAGGCATGAATTGATATTGTGGGTAATTCATATCGTATTGAACATGATCATAATGTGTTGGACTGTAATCATCATCTTTTTTCATATGATGATAGAAATCGTCACCTTTAACACCTTTATCTCCTAATACATCGTCACTCATATGACTTTTCGCTTGTTCATAGGATCCCATAACACTTGTTGCATTAGTTGAATCAACTAACCAATCTGGTAAAATAGAATCTTTTCCATGGTCATCCATATCCATCATTGGACCCATCTCATAGTTTGGTTCCATATAATCTGGTTGCATGAAATTATAATCATATGGCATCATCATATGATTATACGGTGCGGAATCGTTGCAATCACAAGGATCATCCATATGTTGTATTGGCATTTGCATAGGCATTGGTTGTTGCATTCCACCACCACATCCACATGGTTTTACATGATGATGTTTTTTACATTTACATGGCTTTTTCATAGGCATTGGTTCAGGGCAAGGACAATATGGAACATATACATAATATGGTTGTGGAACCGGTACATATTCTGTTTTAACGACTTCTTTTTCCTCAATTCTCACTTCTGGTTTTGGAATTTCAATCATAATTGGTTGTGGTATTGGCATCGGTACTGGCTGTGGTTGTGGTTGTGGAATTGGTTGTGGCATTGGTTGTGTCATAATAATTTTCTCAGATGGTGGCATTGGTTGTGGCGATGTAAATGTAAATTGTGGAGCAAAATGGAATTCTGGCATAATTTCTGGTTGAATTTGAGGCATAGGTGCCGGTTGTGGTGGCGGTGTTGGCATAACATATTCTGGTAATGGTTGTGTAAATTTTTCTTTTGATGGTTTAACTTCTGCTGCAGGTTGAGGTGGTAACTCAGGCATCGGTCTAGTCAACTGCTCTTTTGAAGGAGCCACCTCTCTAGTAGGTTGTGTTTGTTCAACGATTGGAGCAATTGGTTCAGTTAATTTTTCTTTATAGCTTGTTGTTCTGATTGGAGCTTTATTACCTGTATTTCCTGCTGAATTATTTGAAACTGCATCAGGTAAAATAATCTCCATTCCAGGGACAACATAATCAGGATTCGCTAAATGTCCATTTAGTCGCTTTAATTCATCAAAACTTATACCATACTGTTTGGCAATTTTCCAAAGTGTATCGCCTTTTTGAACAACATGAGTTCTCACAAAACATCCTCCTTTTCTCGTTTTATAATATGTCAATCCAATGAAAAGGACACAAAAATATAAGGATGATTTTATTCCTCGTGTTAAACTATGTATGATGGAGTAATGTTTATACATTAGAAAAACAGATTTATCCCCAAAAAATAACAAGGGAAACACTTATCATTCTTATACGAGGAGGATCTATATGAAAAAACTGTTAGGTGAAGATAGAAGAAATGAACTTCTTTCCATCCTTAAAAACGCTCAATCACCTGTAACTGGAACCGACTTAGCAAAACTTGCAAATGTCTCACGTCAAGTCATAGTCAATGATATGAACTTATTAAAAGCGCGAAATGAACCAATCGTTGCAACTAGTCAGGGCTATGTCTATTTAAATACAGAAGATACGAACAATAGTTATGAAAGAAAAATCGTTTGTGTACATACCGCTGAACAAGCTGAGGATGAAATGTTTACGATAGTAGATTGTGGTGTCACATTAAAAAATGTAAGTGTAGAACATCCAGTTTACGGAGAAATTACTGCTTCTATTATGGTTTCAAATCGATTAGATGTTCAAAATTTTACAAAGCGAGTAAAAGAAACACATGCGAATTATTTATCTGTATTAACTAACGGCACTCATCTCCACTTAATAAGCGCACCATCCATTGAACAATTAGATCGAGCAGAACAATTATTACGCGAAAAGGGATATCTTGTGGAATCATAAAAAATAGGAAGATACCAATTGTCATTCAGGCAATTCGTATCTTCCTATTTGTTTACATGTGATAGCATTATATTTCTGGAACTGTGTAAGTGTAATATGTTCCTAAAGACTTAACTGTAACGCCAATCGAATTTAACTCTTCGAATGCGCCTTTCATCATGACATCATTTTCATCTGCTAATACGTCAGCAATAAAGAAATATTGACCTAAACCGGTCTTTAATGGTCTAGACTCAATTTTACTTAAATTTAATTTTCTCCATGCAAAAACAGATAATACTTGATGTAGAGTTCCTGATTCATCCGATGGTAATGTTAGCATTAAAGTTGTTTTAGGCTTCTTATCAGAGTGTTCTGTTGGTAACCTTGTATTCTGTTTAGATAGTACGAAAAATCGAGTATGATTGAAATGAAAATCATGAATATTTTTCTCTACTATTTCTAAACCATATTTCACAGCAGAAGACGTATTTCCAATTGCCCCTATACAACGTTTAGGATTCTCTGCAACAAATTTTGCTGCAGCTGCTGTAGAAGAACTTTGGCGAAGTGGAACACCACTAAAACGGTAAAATAAATACTTATGACATTGAGCTAATGCATGTGGATGCGAATAAATCTCTTCTAGCTCAGACCAATTTTTTACTTGTGATTTATTAACCATTAAATGCTGTTGAATTTTTTCTAAAATTTCACCTACAACAAATAATTCAACTTCATGATATAAGTAATCGATTGTTAGTGGGACGATTCCCTCTATTGCATTTTCTAACGGAACAACAGCGTAGTTTACTTTTCCTTCAACGACTGCATCAATACACTCTGGAATTGTAGTCATTGGGATTAGTTGTTCTTTTGGAAATAAACTTTCTGTTGCTATATATGTAAATGAAGCTTCTGGACCTAAATAGGCGATTTTTTGTTGCAAATAATCCGTATTCACTACGATGACCCCATTTCTTTAAATTGAAAAGCGAATTTGAGCATTGATCGATCTACCTACAATGCACCTGAACTAATCACTTCCGCCGATTCCACGAACTCTAGTTTTTGAATGCTTTCGATTAATTCGTTTAAATCAACATCCATGCTCGTAACATCCAATGATAGGGTCACATTTGCACGTCCTTGAATAGGAATCGTTTGGTGAATCGTTAAAACATTGCAATGTGCATTGTTAATAATTCCAAGTAAGTTTGCAAGAGTCCCCTTTTGATCTTGCAATTGGATTATAATTGTTAAAATACGTTCTTTTACAATAGAGTGGAACGGGAATACCGCATCACGATATTTATAAAAGGCGCTTCTAGACAAATCAACTTTCTTCACTGCATCCCATATTGACGAGACTGTACCACTCTCTAGAAGTTGTTTAGCCTCTAATGTTTTCTGCATTGCATCTGTTAGAACATCTTCTCTTACTAAGTAATAACGCTGATTTGCAATGTTTTTCATTTGTATCCCCCTAATAACATTCGCTTTAAAAGTTAAAAGAAAACTGAGGTCAA
Source organism: Ureibacillus sp. MALMAid1270 (assembly GCF_049202975.1). Classification (NCBI taxonomy): domain Bacteria; kingdom Bacillati; phylum Bacillota; class Bacilli; order Caryophanales; family Caryophanaceae; genus Ureibacillus; species Ureibacillus sp. MALMAid1270. The sequence continues at coordinate 14,482 of NZ_JBMIRP010000090.1, forward strand.
ATATCACCTGTCATTTGACCTCATAAATAATTATTTGAAATTTGTTAATCTACAAACTCAAATTCAAATTCTAATAAGCGTACTGTATCCCCATCTTGTGCGCCTCTTGCACGTAACGCATCGTCAACCCCCATAGCACGAAGTTGTCTTGCAAAGCGACGTATACCATCTTCACGACTGAAGTCTGTCATCTTAAATAGACGTTCAATTGAGTACCCTGAAATTACATATGCACCATCATCATCACGTGTAATTTCAAAGTCATCGCCTTTCTTCTCATGTTTATATAGAACAGTTGCATCGCTTTCTTCTTCTTCAATTTCATGTAAAGTGAATTCAGGTGTAACTTCTAATAAGTCAGCAATCTCATATAATACTGGTTTTAACCCTTGACGAGAAACTGCCGAAATTGGAAATACTTTAACAGAATCTCCAACTTTCTTTTTAAATTCCTGTAAATTCTCCTCTGCATCAGGAAGATCCATTTTATTGGCAACTACAATTTGAGGTCTTTCCATTAAACGCAGATTATATTGTTTAAGTTCTTCATTAATCGTAACGTAATCCTCATATGGATCACGTCCTTCCATGCCACTCATATCGACCACATGAACAATTACACGTGTACGTTCAATGTGTCGAAGGAATTGCATACCTAAACCAACCCCTTGATGTGCCCCTTCGATTAATCCAGGTAAATCTGCCATCGCAAAGCTACGACCGTCATCCGTTTCTACCATTCCTAAATTAGGAACTATTGTTGTAAAATGGTATGCACCAATTTTTGGTTTAGCTGCTGATACGACAGAAAGAATTGTTGATTTACCAACACTCGGGAAACCAACTAAACCAACATCTGCCAATACTTTCAATTCTAATATAACATTAATTTCTTGGCCTGGCTCACCTTTTTCTGCAATTTCTGGTGCAGGGTTTGCAGGTGTTGAAAAACGTGTATTTCCTCTTCCTCCACGTCCGCCACGGGCGATTACTGCGGTTTGTCCATGCTCTACTAAATCCGCAATGACCGTACCAGTTTCCTCATTTTTCACAACTGTACCAGGTGGGACTTTTACTACTAAATCTTCTGCATTTTTCCCATGCATCCCTTTACTCATCCCATGTTCTCCGCGCTCAGCTTTAAAGTGACGTTTATAACGGAAGTCCATTAAAGTTCTTAGTCCTTCTTCAACTTGGAAAACAATGTTACCACCATTTCCTCCATCACCACCAGCTGGACCACCATTGGGTACATATTTCTCACGACGGAAGGCTACCATTCCATCTCCGCCGTCTCCGCCTTTTACATAAATCTTAACGTGATCTACGAACAATTGATTTCACTCCTAATCTGAAGTCAATTCATATTTCCAAGATTGTTGTGTCTCTTCATATGTTTGTACTTTTATATTTTCCATTAATACAGTTTGAAATGATTTTGAACTCCACTTTCCTTTTAGATGGAATTGAAGTTTAAATTGATTTTGTGCTGACTCAATAGTAATTAATAAATTCTGTTCACTAAATGGATCTAAATCATTATAAACATGTTTCAACGTTTCTTCTAAGTATTGTACAATTTCATCATCATTTTGAGTATAATTTGAATCTGTTGCTTTACAATTTATTGAAAGTTGAATTGCTGGAAATCGCCAACCACACGTATATAACCATTCCACTGTTTTAGGTAAAGATAACTTATTTAGTGATGAATATGTTTTATATTTTGTTGAAATATCTTTCATTATATTTTTTGCTTCATCCACATTTCCTAATTCCAAATGTAATTGGATTAGTTGAAAATGATTTAAAAAATCATGATTTGCTAAACGTATTGATTCAACTACTGTTAATGCTTTTTTACTATCCATAATTTTCTCCCAACATACTACTTAAAATCAACCAAAAAATAACACAACTATATTTTAGTATATCAAGTTTGGCTAACTTTTTCCTTCATTTATATAACTTGGAAGGTTAGTTAGTTGGAATAAATGTTATATTAATCCATCCAGCATTGAGTAAGTATGCAATATGATTGATGTAATTACTTTTCTTGAAGCGAAAAAAGGACTGCGTAATGCAGTCCTGAAAGTTCATGTGCTTTTAAAAAGAAAAGGACTGCATCAAGCAGTCCTTTCGATTATTATGCTTCTTGAGCTACTGGGTATACACTAACTTTTTTCTTGTCACGGCCCATACGTTCGAATTTAACAACGCCGTCAACTTTAGCGAAAAGTGTGTCATCTCCACCACGACCAACGTTTGTACCTGGGTAAATTTTTGTACCGCGTTGACGGTAAAGAATTGAACCACCAGTTACGAATTGACCGTCAGCACGTTTAGCACCTAAACGTTTTGCTTCAGAGTCACGACCGTTCTTAGTAGAACCTACCCCTTTTTTCGAAGCGAAAAATTGAAGATCTAAAGATAACAATAATTTCATTCTGTTCCACCTCCTACTAGGTTGTAGTTGATACGAATATATTGTCCATAACTCTGCACCATAGAATACACTTGAGCAGTCATTACTTGGACAATTAGCTGTAGTTTTGCATCGATCTCAGAATCTATGTCAGATGGAAGTTCTATTCGTAAATAGCCTCCCCCTTCATTAGCCTGTTCAATTTTAGGCTCAATATTAAGTAAAGCATAGATAGCATTGACTGTACCAAAGGCAATTGTCGATGCACCTGCGCAAACTAAATCTTTGCCTGTTTGATCGTACTCAGCATGACCTGAAAATTCAAATGCAGATACATGTCTATTTTCATCGTGATGAATCGTAACAGTTATCATGTCATCACTCCTAATATTAAGCGTTGATTGATTCAACAACTAATTTAGTGTATGGTTGACGATGACCTTGTTTACGACGGTAGTTTTTCTTCGCTTTGTATTTGAATACAGTGATTTTTTTAGCACGTCCTTCTTTTACAACTTTCGCTGTAACAGTAGCACCTTCAACAGTTGGAGCTCCAACTTTTACTGTTTCTCCACCTACAAATAAAACTTTATCAAAAGTTACTACTTCGTTAGCTGCAACACCTAGTTTTTCAACATAGATTTCTTGTCCAGCTTCTACTTTGATTTGTTTACCACCAGTTTCGATAATTGCGTACATTTAACTGCACCTCCTCTAAGTCTAAGACTCGCCTGATATGAAAGGTGATCTTATCGATACTTAAACCTTTCCAGAGCGGTTGTAGCACGGGTGCTACAAACAATAACATTAAAATACTAACACATCACTACTTTTAAGTCAATCTTTTCATGACATGTTTTTGAAAGGCCAAACGATATTTTCGATATCTCCATTCTTGTACAATCTTGATGAATAAAAAAATACATAAAACAAATATAAAAAGAGATCGAGGTAAGAGAATAAAGGTAATAATAAGTGCTAATGAAATGGTTAGCAATGAAATTAACATAAACCATTCATAATTTCTAGCTTTCCTACTGTAAAGAAGTATTAAAGAAAAAACAATCCTACCACCATCTAATGGCCAAATAGGAACTAAGTTAATTAATAATAAAATTAATTGTATTTTTAAAAAAGGTTCTGCAAATAATGGATCTAGCATTGGGGTAATCATCATGCAACAAAAAGTAGCGATTGGACCACCTATTGCTATAATTAATTGCTTTTTTGGATTTAGGGATGTACCACCTGCAAGCTCTATTTCCCCGCCATAAGGCATGATAACACATCGTTCAACTTTTACTTTAGTTAACCAAGCTGCAATTAAGTGCCCAAGTTCATGAACAATTAAAGACGTTAAAATCATTGCATAATACGCTACATCTCCGTATAGGACCATCCCAAAGAGTAATGGTAAAAATAGTGGATGAATGACCATTCCTTTCACGATGGTACGAACTCTCTCATCCATTTAATGGTTTCATCTAAATTCAAACGTTTCCCATTCGTTTCAATTTGAATATATAAATCCCCTGAATTTTCTTTGTTAGCAATGGTCTGGCCTTTTCCGATTGAAGTATATGGTAATGTCGTAAAAGCATCGACAAATCCATATGTTACAGTCGTGTTATTTTCATAAAATACAGAAATGGTTTTGCCCGTATACGTATTATGTCCAGTATAGACGACTAGTCCATTTTCAATGGCCACAATTGGTAGACCTTGTTCAAATGTTAATAAATACCCGTCATTATACGGTTTAACCGCTACAAATGATAATAATTCATTATCAACTGCTTCAGAAGAAACTGCAATAGTGGGATCTTCCTCCGTTACGAATACATCCCGTAATACATTTCGCATAAAGTTCAAGTCTTCAGAACTATATACAATTTTTTTAATATCGGTATTCATTTTTCCGCTCTCTTGTAAATGATTTGTTGCAAGAACTGTTACACATAAAATCCCAGCACCAATCCATTTCCACTTTTTTAACAAGATATCATCCATTCCCATTTTTTATAGTATATGAAAGTTATTAAATTAAGATTCTAAGAGAATGGTAAAAGAAAAAGTGAAAAATTTATGCTAATACAGTAGAGTCCTCTAAATACCTCGATTCAATATAAAAAACTAGTAATCTAAAATATAAAAATCCCTTAAGCAACAACATACTTAAGGGATCAACATGTAAGCTATCTAGAAAAAAGAGATTTAATTTTTGCAAATACACCTTTTTGATCATCGTCTAATGACATTAAAGGAACTGATTCGCCTAAAATTCTACGAGCAATATTGCGGTAACCTAATGAAGCTTTATTATTCGGATCCATTACAATCGGTTCTCCTTTATTGGAAGAACTGATTACTTCATCTGCCTCAACAATAATACCTAATAGATCAATAGATAAGTGAGTTGTAATGTCGTTTACATCTAGTGTATCTCCGTTATTCATCAGCTTTTTACGAACACGATTAATAATTAAACGTGGCGGTTCTATTTCTTCTTGTTCTAATAAGCCGATAATTCGGTCTGCATCACGAACTGCAGAAATTTCTGGAGTCGTTACAACTATTGCGCGATCAGCACCAGCCACAGCATTACGATACCCTTGCTCAATTCCAGCAGGGCAATCGATTAAAACATAATCATATTCGCGTTTTAACTCGTCTATTAAGCTCTTCATCTGCTTTGGATTAACAGCATTTTTATCTGTCGTTTGAGCAGCAGGCAATAAAAATAGTTTCTCATCAACACGTTTGTCTCTTACGATTGCTTGATGAATCTTACAACGGCCTTCGATTACATCTACTAAATCATAAATGATACGATTCTCTAGACCTAGTACAACATCAAGATTACGTAAACCAATATCAGTATCTACTAAACATACTTTTTTACCTTGAAGAGCCAATGCAGTTCCAAGATTTGCGGTAGTCGTCGTTTTACCAACACCGCCTTTTCCTGAAGTAATTACAATTGCTTCACCCACATTAGCTTCCCCCTTGTACAATATTTAAAGTCGGACGTAAATTCCTTGCTTCTTGCAAGCGATCATAAGTAATGACGCCATTATGATCGATAAATGCGAATATTTGATCTAAATGTTGACTAACGAATGGTTTTTCATTTGACATAACGTCCATTTTATCTGCAATTGCGACATGTGTTGGTTCAAAATGGGAAGCAGCAATAATCGATTCTTGATTTCCTTCAATCCCAGCATGAACTTGTCCTTTCAGTTTACCAAGAACGTAAATACTACCCCCTGCTTCAACTCGTCCATTTGGATTCACGTCACCAATAATAACGATGTCCCCCGTAGCTTTTACAATTTGACCTGAGCGAACAATTCCAAAAAAGGTGTCACGTTTACTTGCAAGAATCAGCTCATTACTTTCTTCAACACTAATCACTTCACTATAAACATTTGATACATGCATTTTACCAGATTGCTCTACAACTTGAACTAAATCTTTTTTCTGTTCTTTTGTCAAAAAACGGTACCCCAAATCAAGTTGAACATCTACTTTATTATCGATACCGCCTTCAGAAACTCTACTTTCAAGCTCTTCTATTAAATCAGCGTAGGCGCAACAGTCATCAAGTCGAAGTACCAATCCTTCTTTTGTCCCTTTAATATGGACAAGCTGTTTTTTCATATAAAGCGACACCTCACGCAAGTCTAAGTATTTTCACTAGCACGTTGTAATACACGCGCATTGATTAAGTATTTGAATACCCATCCGAGCATTACTAAGAATAGTAAATTAGCAATCATCGTTGGTATTAAGCGGATCATCATAAAATCAGTTATTGAAATCGATGTAAAATTGATAAATAAGAAGAAATAGTATAGTACTATTTCCATCAAAGCGACGAGAATTACTGATAGAAACGTAGTGATAATTAAATGTTGATGGATAAATTTAACAGTCGAACCCGCAATTAGTCCAATTAATGGGTAAAGAACTGTATATAATCCAATAATATCAATGTAAAAAACATCATACAAGAGTCCAAATATAACACCATATACTACTGCTCGTTTGCGGCTGTAGTATATCGATACGAAAATTAAATATAAAATTAAAAAGCGAGGAACTAAATAGACAATTTGTCCATTTAGTTCAATCGGTGAAAAAAGTGCAAATTCAGGTTCTAATAAAAATAATAAAATTGCTGTTAATGGAATGAGAAATCGAACAACCATTATGAATCACCTTCAACTTGTGTTTCAGTTTGTTCGTTTTTCAATTGTTCATGTTCATCGATCGTAATAACATTTCGTTTCGCAATCATGACATCTTGTAACATTGAAAAATCTGCCGCTGGTTTAATAAAGGCCATTTTCGTTAAGCCAAAATCATCCGTTGTAACTTCAGTAATTTCTCCAATTAAAATTCCTTTTGGGAATATTCCACCTAATCCAGAAGAAATAACGAGTTCTCCTTCTTTAACTTCAAAGCTTGAATCGATTCGCTTCATTATTAATTCATTACGTTCAACATCAAATCCTTCTATTAAACCGAAAATCTCTTCATTTTCTCCCTGAATAACGGCAGAAACACGAAAATTCGGATTGTTGGTTTGAATAAGTTCCACCTCTGAAGTTAAGGGTGTAACTAGACTTATTTTACCAATTAATCCTTTAGATGTCATGACTGCCATATTCACTTCTATACCGTGTGAAGAACCTTTATCTAAAATAATCTTTTCTTCCCATTGGTCAGGATTTCGTGCGATTACAGTTGCTTGAATAGGAATGTATTCTCGTAGACTGTCTTCTTTTTCCACGATATCACGCAATGAGTTATTTTCATTTTTTAGCGTATTCACTTCAGATTGTAATACCGCAAAGTCTTCTAAACGTGTTTTTAAACGTTTATTTTCTTCATAAGTATTTAATAAAGAATTAATGTCATTAAAAATTCCTGTTATGTAATTTGCTGGTTTAGCAATAAAACCTTGCGCTAAACCAACAGTATCTTTTATGAATTGTTCGGGTAATGTTGCGTTTTGACGGTCACGTAATGAGAAGCTAATCAATGCCACAATGAAAATCATGCTAACTAATAGCAATATTAATTTCTTGTTTGAAAAATGTGGCATTGTACTTCCTCCTTATTTCTTTAATTGTTGAGAACGAACTAAATCAATATGATCTAATGCTTTTCCAGTACCAATTGCAACACAATCTAAAGGATTTTCTGCAATAAATACAGGCATTTTCGTTTCATCACTTATGACTTTGTCAAGATTTCTAAGTAACGCTCCACCACCTGTAAGAACGATTCCTCTTTCCATTACGTCTGCAGAAAGTTCTGGAGGTGTCTGTTCTAGCGTCTTTTTAACCCCATCAATAATAGAAGCAATTGCTTCTTTTAATGAATCTGATATTTCTTGAGAAGTAATTTCAATTGTTTTTGGTAATCCTGTAACTAAATCTCGTCCACGAATTTCCATTTTTTCGATGTTGTCGCTCTCTACACGAGCTGTACCAATTTCAATTTTAATATTTTCGGCAGTACGCTCACCAATTGTTAGATTATATGCTTTACGAATATAGCTAATAATTGCTTGATCCATTGCATCTCCACCGATACGAACTGAATCACTTGTTACAATACCACCTAATGAAATAACCGCAACTTCAGTAGTTCCTCCACCAATATCAACAACCATAGAACCCGTTGGATCCCATACTGGTAAATTAGCACCGATTGCAGCTGCAAATGGTTCTTCAATTGTAAACGCTTCTTTTGCACCAGCTTGTCTACTTGCATCAATTACCGCGCGTTGTTCTACAGTAGTTATTCCGTAAGGTACACAAATCATAACATTTGGTTTTTTCCAATTAGAACCTGAATTTTTAAGCGCTTGTCTTAAATAATATTGGATCATTGCAGTCGTAATATCAAAATCTGCAATTACTCCATCTTTCATTGGTCGAATGGCAACAATTGAACCTGGTGTACGACCAATCATGTTCTTTGCATCATTTCCTACTGCGACAATATCTCCAGTTTTAGTATTCTTGGCTACGACTGAAGGTTCACGTAAAACAATTCCCTTCCCTTTAATAAATACTAATGTATTAGCTGTGCCAAGATCGATCCCGACATCTTTATTTCCTAGTCCAAACAAGTTTTGTACTCCCTTTCTCTAAGCCAGGACAAAAATCTAGTCCTTAAATCATAAGATTTATTATAGCTGATTAATTAGAAAAATTATAGTATAGATGTAATCCTTCACTAAAATTTGTAGAACTTTGTTTTTTAGTGTTGATAGGAGAACAAACTACCTTCAATTGAAAATACATCAACTATTACTTTTATTTCGTTGTGTTTTCCAAATCGTCAACTTTCATTGTATTTGTATTTTGCCCATAGAACAAATAAAAAATTTATTGAACTTATTACATTCGTATGACTAAATTCTCCAAATAACAAGACGTATTAAAATAAAATAGGTTCTTTCGAAATGTTTATGTAATATTGTAAAAAACTCGACCAAAAATAGATCGAGTTTTTAATATAGCTAATATTTGATGAAATATAATGTTTTTTAAAAAAAATATTTTTTACATTACATATAACCTTTTTCCTTTAAACTAATAAATTGATGATCCCCAATAATGATATGATCGATGAGGTCAATTCCAATAATATAACCTGCCTCTTGCAATCTCTTAGTAACATCAATATCTTCTGGACTAGGAGTCGGTACCCCACTTGGATGATTATGGGAACAAATAATTGAAGCGGCTGATCGTTTCACTGCTTCTCGAAATATTTCACGTGGATGTACAATTGAGGAGTTAAGACTGCCTATAAAGATGGTTTGTTTATGGATAATTTGATTTTTTGTATTTAGAAATAGTACGACAAAATGTTCTTGGTTTAAGGACGACATTTCCGGCATTAGGAAGCTGGCCGCATCATGGGGAGAACGGATTGTAAAACGATTATTGACTTGCATTTGTGCTAATCTTCTACCGAGCTCTATTGCAGCCAAAAGCTGTACCGCTTTAGCTTCACCAATCCCTTTTATCGATACGATTTCCTCTAGAGTCGCATGTTTTAGTTCATGTATTTGTTCGAAATAAGTTAATACCCGATTTGCTAGTGACAAAACAGATTCTTGTTTTGTACCAGTTCGAAGTAGTATAGCTATTAATTCTTGGTTGGACAGACTTTGAGCACCTTGTCTCATCAACCTTTCCCTTGGACGATCATTTATATGGACATCACGAATCATTAATTCTGGAAAAGCATTCACTACCAATCATTCATCACTTCCTAAAAATATGTAGAATATTTAAAGTGATCAACTTTTCAAAAACCGCTGCTAATGGAAATCCGACGACGTTATTATAATCACCTTCTATGCGGTCGATAAACAATGCACCACCAGTTTGAATACCATATCCTCCTGCCTTATCAAAAGGATCTCCGGTATCAACATAGGCTTTAATTAGAGCGGGTGATAGGTTTTTAAAATATACTTTCGTTTCTTCAACAAAGGTTTCTTCATTTCCATTGCTATTAATAACTGCTATAGCAGTCATGACAGAATGGCAATTATTTGAAAGCTTCTCTAAATGATCAATTGCCTCTTCTATTGTTTTTGGTTTATGAAGAAGTTGATTTTGAAAAACAACAACAGTATCTGCACCAATGATCGTTTTACCTGGTTCTTTTTTAGCAACATCACGAGCTTTCAATAATGCTACTTCCCGCACATAGTTTTCCATCGTATCTGCTTTGACAGATGTTTCCTCCACATCACTTGATACAACCTCAAAAGGTACGCCAAGTTTAGAAAGCAATTCTTTTCGTCTCGGTGAAGCAGAAGCGAGTACGATTTTGTGGTTTGTTTTAAATTTCATGACCATTCCTCCTAGCTCTATCATACCCTAGGAGAATTGTTTTGAAAAATTTGATTGGTAGTTAAAAAAACGACTTTTGACTATAAATCATCATGTTAAAATTGTATTTTCAAGCAGTTATTTTGCTCAAAATAATGCTTTAATAAATGAACACGCGTAACATCTAAATCACTTGAAAGGTTTGACATTGCTGTAGTTATCGTTTGCCAATCAGTAGGTAAATTTTCCGGAATATCAGTACCTTCAAAATAATATTTTGAACGTTCTTCACTTGATAGTAAAATTGGAACATTTTGAATCGATGGGTTTGTACAGGCACCACCAGAGAATGTAAATGATTTTATGAATGAAGCCGGATCATCTGTTTTAGTAATTCCCTCTTTAGTTGATGAAATTTCTGACCAAATGTAATAACTATTGTCCACTTTTACAATAGCACTTAGATTTAATGAAGGATAACTAGCCATGAATTCCGTAGCACCATTAAATGACGAAAAAACACCGTATTGATTTGCATAAAATTGTTTATCAAATAAATCGCTAGAAGGTGTATTTGTTTGTTCAGACACAACAGGTACAGTTTCTTCCTGTCCTGCCTCTTCACTTTGTTCAGCAGTCTCTTGTTGTAGTTCTTCTGATTTCATCGAGTTTAAAATAAAGACAAAAAAGACAACACCAATTATGCCAGCTATTGAACCAAATATTGTTGCTTGAATGAGTTCTTTTCGACCGATTATTCTTGAAAATTTCATGCATATCACCTCTAGTCTACCGTATCAAACCTAAAACAAAAAAAGACAAGGACTATGTCGCCTCGTCAAAAATATTTATCGCAATAATGCCCATAAATCGTTAAAAATATACATAATTCTATTTATTATGAAAAAGTCATGACAATGTAATTTAAGGGTCCTTCATCACATCTTATTGTTATCCAGTAATTGCTGGCGGATTTCAGCTAGTAAGTAAAGGGAACCTGTTACAATTGTTTTTCCCTCGGCCATACTTCTAGTCTTTAAAAAGGCAATTGGATCCTTCAGAACAATCTTATTGTTCGCATTCGACAAATTCAACATTTCTTCTGCATTCATTGCGCGTGGATTCGAAAAGTCAACAAAATAAAATTGATTGCTTACATTTTCCAATATTGAAAGTACGTTTTTAATATCTTTATCTGCTAACATACCAACGACAAATGTAATCTCTTCATTTTGAAAATGTTGTTTAATCGTTTGAGCAAGCTTATTTGCACTGTCAGGGTTATGTGCACCGTCAAAATATACATTATATAGAACTTCTTCAAATCGACCAGGTACCTTAGCATTTTCAATCGCTTCTCGAACCTTACTATCTGAAATGTTGATTTGAAAATGTTGTGCAACTTCTATGAAGGCAGTTATTGCTAATGCCATATTGTTGCCTTGATGGTCTCCAAGTAATGCACGATGTAAATGATCAATTCGAATGTTTTTATTTTCATTTACATAAATATCACCATCATTACTTAGTTCCACTTGAAAATCAGAACCTATTCGATAAAGTGGTGCATTATTTTGTTTTGCTTCCTTTTCGATAACTTCTATTGCTTCTTCCGGTAAGTTACCGATAACTACTGGTCTATTTTCCTTAATAATACCAGCTTTATGAGATGCGATACTCTCAATTGAGTTACCAAGGAAACGAGTATGTTCTAACGAAATGCTAGGAATAACCGAAACAATAGGGGTAATCACATTTGTACTATCTTCTCTACCACCCATTCCTGCTTCCAGTAAAACTAAATCAACATTATGATTTTTAAAATGAAGGAATGCTGCACAAGTAAGCAATTCAAAATCAGTAAGTAATCCACTTATATTCAATTTCTTAAAAGTAGCAAATATTCCATCCATTTCTTTTGGTGAGATGGGGTTCCCGTTAATTTGTATTTGATCATGAACATCTACAATACACGGTGACATAAATTTTCCAACGGTTAAACCATGATTTAACGCGATGTTTTCTATGAAAGTAAGTGTGGACCCTTTTCCATTCGTTCCAGCTAAATGGACCACTTGTAATGATTTATGTGGATTATCTAATAAATGCAATGCACTTTTTATCGCTTCTAAACCAGGTTTAATGGATGCATCACTATTTACTTCCCATTTTTTCTTGTATTCATCTAGTTTTGGAATCATATAAACTGATCCTTCTTTCTAATATTCATTGAATTAGAGTTTGTCTAACTTCAGCAATAAAGTACAATGAACCAGTTATCACAAGTAGTTCATCATTAGCTAATTCATCTATTTCTGATTCAATCAATTGTTTCCAATCTTTATTTACAATAACTGTAGGATGTTTTGATTGTGAAGCAAGTAATTCCGCTTCTGCTCGTCTTGGTAATGGAATTTCTGTAAAGCACATTTTTTGAGCAACTTGATCCATCAATTCAATACTTTTCTGATGGTCCTTATCTAATAATGCTGCATAGATAAATTTGTACTTTTTATTTGGCTCAACATCCTTTAATGTGCTTATTAGTGCACTTGTCCCTTCAGAATTATGGGCACCATCAATAATAATTTGCTTCCCGATTCTTTCAAATCTACCTTCCCATTTAGCTTTTCCTAAAGCTACTCGTATTGTATCTTTTGTAATGGTAGGAGCATAAATTAAAGAAGCAGTAATCGCTAAAGCTGCATTATCTACTTGATGGCTCCCCTCCATTACAAGTGGAATTTCCTCTATTTCATTTAACGAGGAGCGGTAATTAAAATATAAAGGATTTCCTTTTTCTATCACTTTAGTTTGAATATCTTTTCCTAGAAAATAAATTTGGGAATTCATTTCTTGTGCTTGTTTATTAATCACTTCAATTGCTTCAGCATTTTTAACACCTACAACAACTGGAATATTATTTTTAATAATTCCCGCTTTTTCTGAAGCTATTTTTCCATAAGTGTCTCCTAATATTTCTGTATGTTCTAAAGAAATAGTTGTAATGATTGACACTTTAGGTGTAATAACATTCGTTGAATCGATTCGGCCACCGATGCCAGCTTCAATTAGTGCTATGTCCACTCTTTCATCAGCAAAATGTTGAAATGCAATAAGCATCATCACTTCAAAAAATGTCGGGTACTTACCTTCGAGCTTATCCTCAATAATCGTTGCTATTCTATTGGCATAAGTAAGGAATTTCTCATCCGATATTTGTTTTTTATTGATCGTAACCCGTTCGTTCGCTCTTTCTAAATGTGGCGATGTAAATGCACCAACTTGTAATCCATGAGTCATTAATATTTCTCTAGTCGCATTTAGGGTTGAACCTTTCCCATTGGAACCCGCAAAGTGCATAAACTGGATGGACCAGTGTGGATTTCCTAATTCTTTTAATATAATCTGAACAGCTTCTAACGGCTTTCCCTTATATTGGCTAGCCTTTAACTGAAAAATAAAATTCGTACATTCTTCAATCGTCTGAAACATATGTAATCGCCTCGATTAAGTTGATAAGTTTAAGAAAAAATGCCCTAGCTTACACTAGGACATCTTTAATGATATTACATATTTTTTAATTCTGCTAAACGTTTTTCAACTGCTTCATATTTTTCTTGGTAATCAGCTAGTTTTTCACGTTCTTTTGCAACAAGAGCTTCTGGTGCTTTAGAAACGAATTTTTCGTTAGATAGTTTACCTGAAACAAGTTTAACTTCTTTAGCCCATTTTTCAAGCTCTTTAGATAAACGTTCAATTTCTTCCTCTAGGTTAATTAACCCAGCTAATGGTAAGAACAATTCTGCACCAGTTACTACAGCTGTCATTGATTGTGCTGGTGCTTCGATATTTACGCCAATTGTAAGTGTTTCTGGATTACAGAATTTTTCTAAATACGCACGATTTTCTTCAAGAACCACTTTAGTTGCCTCATCTTTTGCAGCAATATATAAAGGAACTTGCTTACTCATCGGTGTATTTACTTCTGCACGAATATTACGAACAGAGCGAATGATTTCTGTTAAAAGCTTCATGCTGTCTGCATCTTGTGCAAAATTAAATTCTTCTTTCACTGTCGGCCATGGAGCAATAGTAATAGATTCCCCTTCATGTGGAAGGTGTTGCCAAATTTCTTCCGTAATAAATGGCATCATTGGATGTAATAATCGCATTGTATTGTCTAGAACATATGCTAATACAGAACGAGTTGTTTTCTTTGCAGCTTCATCTTCACCGTATAATGGAAGTTTCGCCATTTCGATATACCATGAACAGAAGTCATCCCAGATGAAGTTATAAAGTTCACGACCAACTTCTCCAAATTCATATTTGTCAGATAAAGTTGTCACACGTTCAATTGTTTCATTTAAACGAGTTAATATCCATTTATCGGCAACATTCAAATTGCCAGTTAAGTCGATCTCTTCGAATGTTAAACCTTCCATGTTCATAAGTGCGAAACGGGAAGCATTCCAAATTTTGTTAGCAAAATTCCAAGTTGATTCAACTTTCTCATTTGTATAACGTAAGTCTTGACCAGGAGATGAACCTGTTGCTAGGAAGTAACGTAGTGAGTCAGCACCGTATTGGTCAATTACATCCATTGGATCTACACCGTTACCAAGAGACTTACTCATTTTACGTCCTTCTCCGTCACGAACTAAACCGTGGATTAAAACATCTTTAAATGGACGAACACCTGTAAATTCTTTCCCTTGGAAAATCATACGGCTAACCCAGAAGAAAATAATGTCATAACCAGTTACTAATGTATTTGTTGGGTAGTAGCGTTTATATTCTTCATTTTCTGTATCTGGCCAACCCATAGTTGAAAACGGCCATAATGCAGATGAGAACCAAGTATCAAGAACGTCTTCATCTTGTGTCCAGTTTTCGCTATCTGCTGGTGCTTCTTTACCAACATAAATTTCGCCAGTTTCGTTGTGGTACCAAGCTGGGATTTGATGGCCCCACCAAAGTTGACGAGAAATACACCAGTCGTGAATATTTTCCATCCAACGGTTATAAGTGTTCTCAAAGCGGTTAGGAACAAAGTTTACTTTCTCATCTTCGTGTTTTTGGATTTCTAATGCTTGCTCTGCAAGTGGTCCCATTTTTACGAACCATTGTGCAGATAAGTACGGTTCAACAACTGCACCAGAACGTTCAGAGTGACCAACTTGATGCGTATGTGGTTCGATCTCAACAAGAACGCCAGCTTCTTGTAAATCTTTTACGATTTGTTTACGGCATTCGAAACGATCCATTCCTGCGTATTTACCTGCAAGGTCATTCATTGTTCCGTCTTCATTCATAACTAAAATTCTTTCTAAGTTATGACGGTTACCTACTTCAAAGTCATTTGGATCATGAGCAGGAGTCATTTTAACTACACCAGTTCCAAATTCCATATCAACATAATCATCAGCAACAATAGGGATTTCACGACCAACGATTGGAAGAATTACAGTTTTACCAACTAAATGTTTATAACGTTCATCTTCAGGATGTACTGCAACACCAGAGTCACCTAACATTGTTTCCGGACGTGTTGTAGCTACTCTTAATTTACCTGAGCCATCAGCTAAAGGATATTCCATATGATAGAATGCACCTTCAACCTCTTTATGAATTACTTCAATATCGGAAAGTGCAGTTTTTGCAGCTGGATCCCAGTTAATAATACGTTCTCCACGATAAATTAATCCTTTTTCGTATAATTTAACGAAAACTTCTTTTACCGCATCTGAAAGACCTTTATCTAATGTAAAACGTTCACGTGTGTAATCAAGAGCTAAACCAAGCTTTGACCATTGTGCACGAATATGACTAGCATATTCCTCTTTCCATTCCCAAGTTTTTTCAAGGAATTTTTCACGTCCTAAATCATAGCGGGATAATCCTTCAGCACGTAATTTTTCCTCGACTTTTGCTTGAGTTGCAATCCCTGCATGGTCCATACCAGGTAACCATAATGCATCATAACCTTGCATACGTTTCATACGAATAAGAATGTCTTGTAATGTTGTATCCCATGCATGACCAAGATGTAATTTACCCGTTACGTTTGGAGGTGGAATTACAATTGAATATGGTTCTTTCCCACTTTCCGGTTGTGCTTCGAAGTACTTTCCTTGTAGCCACCATTCGTAACGACCAGCTTCAATACTTTGTGGATCGTATTTTGTTGGCATTGAAATGTTTTGTTCTGTCATATGTTTGACTCCTCCTTGTAGTAATAAAAAGAAAAATAAAAAAACCCCTCTCGTCTTAAAAAGGACGAAGGAGTTTTACATTTATTCCGCGGTACCACCTTTATTCTAAGTCGATGATCAAGTATAAAACATTGAGATCGTCTTAGCTCTCGAATCGATAACGGTGTTTAACCGACATTTTGCTACTACTATTTCACAAAAGTTGCTCTTAGGCTACCTTCAAATGAATGATTGCAGAAACTTTTCAGCTACCGTTTCCTCTCTAATGCAAGCATGATCATTTTACTCTTCCTATTCATCGCATCACTATTGAACTAAAATTTTAAACTGTTCATATTGTATAATATAACATTAACAGTTTTCAAGTGACAATGAATTTATCTTGGATTTAATTTTTCTTGTGTAGGGTGAATTTTCCCAATAATCACGCGAAAACAAGCCATTTGGAAGGGAAGTGAACCTTTATGAAACGGAAAAGAAGAAGAAAAGGTTATAATCCTTATCTACTACCGCCTAAGTTGAGAAAAATTAGATTTTATTGCAAACAGATCATCATACCATTAGTTGTTTTCCAAGGGTTACGAACATTATTTTTCCCAACAACAGGAGATTTTTTATTTTTAATACTTTTAATCTTTATTGCTTGGTTACTCTGGACTGACTTTATTTGAATTAAGATTAAGAAGTGTGTAGGATTCACTTAAACTGGAGAAGAAATCATCATCATCAAATGCAGCGTCTTTTGTTTGTTGTTGTAATATATTTGATGTTTGAACATAATCATTTTGCTGATTTTCTTTTTGACTTTCAACAAAAATTTCTTCAACTTCAGGCTCTACATCATTTGATGAAAGTATAATCTCATCAGGTTCAAAGAAATTTGTAATACTTTCTTCAAAGATTGCTTCTTCCGGAATCTGTACTTCATCAAGTCTTTCTTCTAACTGATTTTCTAAATCACTTTCAACTTCAAATGGCTCTTCGCTTACCTCAACTAGATCTAGTTTTTCAGTATTTGGCTCTTGAATCATTTCGGCAAAAGCAGTTGCACTAGGTATTTCAAGAGGTACACTGCTTGATTCTAAATAAGATTCAAATGTCTGATTTATTTCCTCAAATTGAGGTTCAACCGCTTCCTCAAATTGAAGTTCAACCGCTTCCTCAGAGATTGTACAACAAACATCCCAGCTTACTGTAGCACATGAACCGTCATATACATTGTGTTGAATATTATCTACAGTAATTTCTGGGTTGCTACCAACTGGTAATTTTTCTTTCGGTAAGTTCACTTCTAAAGGTAAAGCATACTCAAAATACCCATTATTATCGTTTAATTCTAAATGTTCAATAAGTGTTCCTTCACTGTATTCAGGTAACTCATGCGGATCAAAACGTACAGTTGAAGTGATATGGTATATCCCTACTAATCTAAAACAATCTTCTGTCTCAATCAATTGCCAACGTGGTTTTATATCAACAGAAACAACATCTTCTACAATCCCTAACTCTTCTGGAAAAACAAATTGTGTTCTTAAATCCCAATTATAATTTTGCACTGATATCCCTCCCGCTAATACAATATGCGATAGAATTTCAAGTATGCAAAATAGCTCCATTCAAATTGAAATAATAGATTATTCATTTTCAACCTATTATTCTGAACAATTAACTACCTAATATCTATGTATAAACATCAATGAAAAAAGTGCCTTGCTCTATACATTAGAGTCAAGACACCTTTTATTTTATCTAGCTAATTTTTCAAATACTGTATGGAACGCTTGAATTGTTTTCTCAATATGCTCTTCTGTATGAGCAGTTGAGATAAATAAACCTTCGAACTGAGACGGTGGTAAGTAAATACCTTCCTCAGCCATTAGTTTATAATACTCAGCAAATAATGCAAGATCAGATGTTTTCGCTGTTGCAAAGTCTACTACATCTTCATTTGTTAAGAATAAACCAATCATTGAACCTGCACGGTTAACAGTATGAGGAATATTAAACTTCGTTGCAGCTTCACGAATGCCAGCTTCAAGTTTGTCGCCAAGCTTTTTAAAGTATTCATATGATTCAGGTGTTAAACGAGATAATGTCTCAATACCTGCAGTCATTGCAAGCGGATTACCTGATAAAGTACCAGCCTGATAAACAGGTCCAGCTGGCGCAACATGTTCCATAATGTCGCGACGTCCACCATACGCACCAACAGGAAGTCCTCCACCTACTACTTTACCTAGACATGTAATATCAGGAGTAATTCCGTAATAACCTTGCGCACATTGATAGTCCACTCGGAAACCAGTCATTACTTCGTCAAAAATTAGTAATGAACCATTTTCTTTAGTCACTTGGCGTAATCCTTCTAAGAATCCAGCTTTAGGAGGAACGACACCCATATTACCTGCAACAGGCTCCACGATTACTGCAGCAATTTGTTCTCCAAATTTCTCAAAAACAACTTTTACAGCTTCCAGGTCATTGTATGCTACAGTCATTGTATTTTTGGCGATATCTGCAGGCACACCTGGGCTATCAGGTAACCCAAGAGTTGCAACTCCTGATCCTGCTTTAATTAATAAAGAGTCTCCATGACCATGGTAAGAACCCTCAAATTTTAAAATGAAATCTCTTCCTGTGTATCCACGTGCTAAACGTAACGCAGCCATTGTTGCTTCTGTTCCCGAAGATACAAAACGTACCATTTCGACTGATGGAACTCGCTCAATCACAAGCTCTGCTAATTTATTTTCTAGTAGAGTAGGTGCACCAAAAGAAGTCCCATTCACAGCTTGTTCTTGAATTGCCTTCACAACATCAGGATGAGAGTGACCTAAAATAAGTGGCCCCCAACTTAATACGTAATCAATATATTCGTTACCATCAATATCTTTAATAATCGCTCCATTACCTGATTCGATAAAAATTGGATTAATGTTAACTGACTTAAAAGCACGAACAGGGCTATTAACCCCACCAGGCATTAAATTTACAGCTTCTTCAAATGCGTGAATCGATTTCTCATAAGTTTTCATGTTATTTCTCCTCCAACCATCGAGCTACATCTTTTGCATGATATGTAAGGATAATATCTGCACCTGCTCGTTTCATGCCTAGTAATGTTTCTAACACAACTGATTTTTCATCTATCCAACCATTTTGTGCTGCAGCTTTAATCATTGCATATTCACCTGATACGTTATAAGCAACAACCGGCACTGGGAAGTTATTTCGTACGTCACGAATAATATCTAAATATGATAATGCAGGTTTAACGATTAAGAAATCTGCACCTTCTTCGATATCTGATTGAGCTTCACGAATAGCTTCTAAACGGTTAGCTGGATCCATTTGATACGTTTTACGATCACCAAATTGAGGTGCTCCGTCTGCAGCTTCGCGGAATGGACCGTAATAGCTAGATGCATATTTAACAGCGTAAGACATAATTGGCACGTCCTCAAAGCCAGCTTCATCTAATGCTGTACGAATTGCAATCACAAATCCATCCATCATATTCGATGGAGCAATAATATCTGCTCCAGCTTTAGCTTGAGATATAGCTGTACGAGCTAATATATCAAGGGACGGATCGTTTAGAATTTTTTCACCTTCTACAACTCCACAATGTCCATGATCGGTAAATTCACATAAACATGTATCCGCAATAACTAAAAGTTCTGGATGGCGTTCTTTAATCTGACGAGTCGCTTTTTGTACGATTCCATGGTCATGAAAAGCACCTGTACCAACAGCATCCTTTTCAGCTGGAATTCCAAATAAAATAATTGCAGGAATTCCGAGACTTACTACCTCATCTACTTCTTCGTCTAAACGATCTAAAGAGTATTGAAATACTCCAGGCATCGACTTAACCGGATTTTTAATATTTTCCCCATCCATTACGAATATAGGATATATTAAATCTTCTTTGTGTAAGTAAGTTTCTTTTACCATAGAACGCATTTTAGCGGATGAACGTAATCTTCGGTGTCTACTAAAATTCAATTGTGTCATATAGATAAATCCTCCTATTTAATGATTTCATCTAAAACTGATTCCATTGTGTAAGTGTTTGGTTGATAAGTGACATGTGCTCCATGTTTCTTAAGGGCATTGCTTGTAATATGACCAATACTAGCAATTTTAATCTTATCCCAACCCACAGAAGGTGCAATATGTATAGCAAATGCATCCACTGCAGATGGACTTGCAAATATCACTAAAAGTTCAGATCGATTTTCGATCAAACTCTTTAACTTTTGAAGATGATTACTCGACTCTTCAGTATCATAAACATTCCATTCCGTTACGTTAAATGGCAAGCCTTCTTTAATTGTATCTCTAGCTTTTTTCCCTCTTACAAATAAACAACTAGATTTAGGTTCTGCTATTTTAGGAAATTCTTTTACGAACACATCTGCGCTAAAAACGGAAGGAACAAAATGAACAGTAAATCCGTTAGATATTAACTTTTTTCTTGTCTTAGAGCCGACTGCAGCAATTTTCCCACTAAAATCAGCGGGTGTAAAGTGATGTCGATTCATTTTTGCACCAAATGTTTCAACTCCGTTTTGACTAGTAAATATCAACCAATCAAAATTTCTTGCCATTTCTAATTGCATATAGTCATAAGGTTCAATAATTTCTACGGTTTGAATAAGTGGGCAAGCAATCGCTTCTCCACCTAATTGCTCAATTTTCTGTAAAACAGTTGTCGTCACCGATGAACCAGTAACAACAACTGTTTTTCCTGATAAGGGTTGAGATTTAAGCATCTAGCTCAGCCTTTACTTGTTGAATCAGCTCATATGCTCCTTGCTCAGTTAATTTCTTAGCAACTTCTTTACCTAACTCAACAGGATTAGAACCAGTCTTTGTCTCTTCAAAGAATACCGTTGCATCTGGATGTGCTACAAGTCCTTTAAAAGTAATCGTATCTCCAGTTGTTTGTGCAAATCCAGCAATTGGTACCTGACAGCCACCATCCATAGCAGCTAAAAAGGCTCTTTCAGCAAAGGCTTCATTCCACGTAGTTTGATCTGTTAATTTTGCTAATTCAGCTAATAACTCTTCGTCATCAGCTCGACATTCAATACCAAGTGTTCCTTGAGCTACAGCTGGTAAACAAATGTTTGTATCTAAATATTCCGTTACAACATCGTCATTCCAACCTAAGCGTTTTAATCCAGCTGCTGCTAAAATAATTGCATCATAGTTTTCATTTTCTAATTTAGCTAAACGTGTATCAACGTTTCCACGAATCCATTTGATTTCTAAATCTGGACGTACTTTTTTCAATTGTGCGCTACGACGTAATGAGCTTGTCCCAACAATTGCGTATTGAGGTAGTTCTTTAAATTTCACATGACCTTTTGAGATGAAGGCATCACGTGGGTCTTCTCTTTTTGGGATACAGCCAATTACTAATCCGTCCGGTAACACAGCAGGCATATCCTTCATAGAGTGAACAGCAAAATCAATTTCTTTATCCATTAAAGCTTGTTCAATTTCTTTAACAAACAAGCCTTTTCCACCAACCTTTGAAAGCTGTACATCTAATATACGGTCCCCTTTAGTGACAATTTCCTTCACTTCAAATTCAAATGGAGCACCAGCTTTTTTCATCTGTTCGATAAACCAATTTGTTTGGGTTAATGCTAATTTACTTTTTCTAGAACCTACTATAATTTTTCTCAACTAAATCAGACCTTTCTATCCTCGATGTGTGCTTATATAGGTAATTTCGTCGCAAGTGTTCATCTTAAAACGAAATCTAATACCATAAGTGGAAGTTTGAAAGTTTACTTCCTAAAAAGAAATTGATCACTACTAGTAAAAAAGTATAAATATTTGCCCACGAATAATTTAATCCAGAAAGTTTTCCTCTACGATGTAAAACTAAGATTATTAAATAGATAACAAAAATGATGAAAGAACCAATGATTTTCGCATCAATCACGGACAATCCCTCTAAAGTCATAAATGCCCATTCTAACCCTAAAAGTATACTTATAAAAAATAGGGGATTCCCAATTAATATTGAGCTATTGATCCACATGCTGATTTGTTGTAGAGAAGGTAATCTACTCCATAATTTTGAAAACTTTTTCTTTTTTAGAATTTTGTACAAAATTAAATATAAAACAGAAAATACAAAAGTTAGAGTAAAAGTTGCGTAAGATAAAATCGCAAAACTTATATGAATGATCAACATTTCAGATACAGCAGATTCACCAAGTGGATTTTGCACTTGATCAGGTGCAAATAAATGAATCGTAACAAATATAAAACCTAAAATATTGATAAAGAAAACAGGTAAATCCACTCTAGCAATACAATGTAATATGATTGAAATGGTGATCAGCAGCCAAGCGTAAAAATAGACACCTTCTATTAACGTTAAGACTGGAAACCTTTTCATTTCCATAATGTACAATAAAAAGAAAACCGTTTGCATGACCCATACAATTGAAACAATCCAAAAAGCTGTACGGCGTATTTTTGCTTGTTTATAAAAATAATCGATGAAATAAAGAACAATACTCAACGCATATAAGATGACCATCATCTCATAAGCACGGGTCATTGTAACGTCAATCATTCGCATCCCTTCTCCATAAAAAATTACAAAAACTTCATCAAAAATAATAAAAGCGTTTTTCGTATCTAGTTTATCATATAGATACGAAAACGCCTCATGTAGATTCTTAATACAATCTCAACACATTATTTAATAAGATAGTTTGGTATTTACAACTAACTCAGTATTAGCTATATGTTGTGAAGTTTGTTGTTGCTTTTGCAATTCTTCTTGAACCGCTTCCTCAATTCCAAAAATTTGTTGGAATAATTGTAACTGTTCGTTGGCTTGTTTTGAATTTGCTAACTCTTTTGCCTGAAGAATCGGTTCTTTTAACAATTGATTAATAATGGATTTCGTATGCTTATTTAGTATTTTTCTTTCACGATCTGTTAAATTAGGCATTTTATTTTCAATACTTGTCATTGTTTCTTCTTGTATGCGACTCGCCTTCTTACGTAATGCTGAAATAACTGGAACAACTCCTAGAGTAGCAATCCAATCTTTAAATTGAGAAACCTCGTCTGTAATCATGTGAGATATTTCTCTTGCAGCTTTTTCACGTTCTGCCAGATTTGCTTCAACGATACCTTGTAAATCATCGATATCATATAGGAAAACGTTTGGTAAATCCCCGATTTTCGGATCTAGATCTCGTGGTACAGCGATATCAACCATGAATAATGGTTTCCCTTTTCTTAAGCGTTCAACAAATTGCATTAATTCTAAATCAATGACATAATCAGTCGATCCAGTTGAGCTGATTAAAATGTCAGCTTCTAGTAATGTGCATTGTAATTCCTGCATCGATTTAGCTTGTCCGTTGAATTTTTCAGCTAATTTTTGTGCTTTTTCAAAAGTACGATTAATAACTGTAACTTTTCCAACACCACTACCTGCTAAATTTTGAGCAGCTAACTCACCCATTTTACCAGCACCTAATATCGCAACATGCTTATGTTTTAATGAACCAAATATTTTCTTTGCTAATTCAACTGCTGCATAAGACACAGATACTGCATTTTCATTAATAGTTGTTTCGTTATGTGCACGTTTAGCAAAAGTAACTGCCTGTTTAAATAAATGATTATAAACTGTGCCAGTTGCCCCAACTTCTTGTGCTTTCATAAAACTTTTCTTAACTTGTCCAAGAATTTGTGTTTCACCTAATACCATCGAGTCAATTCCACTTGTTACACGGAATAAATGATTTAGGGAATCATCATTTTCACGAATATATAAATGTTGATCAAATTCTTCAACTGGGATATCAAACCATTTTGCTAAAAATTGTTTGATATAATAACGTCCTGTATGTAATTGATCGACAACTGCATAAATTTCTGTTCGATTACATGTTGAAACAATTACGTCTTCTAATATGCTTTTTTCTTTTCTCAGCGCTGCCATTGCATTCGGTAAATCGCTTTCAATAAATGACAATTTTTCTCGAATTTCGACAGGGGCAGTTTTGTAATTCAAGCCTACTACTAGTGTATGCATTGAACTCTACACCTCACCTTATTTATTCCAGTTTTTATTTTAACATAAAGATTGGGATGTCCAACAGTAATTTGTGAACATGCTATGAATTGATAACGATTTCTTATTTAGAATAATTCTAAACTAAGTGTATCAAATATAGCATCGATTTTCAACGAATCGGATTGAAATAATGTATACAGTTTATTATTAAGAAAAAAAGATGTTTTTAAAACCGATGAATCAATTTAGTTAAAAACATCTTTCTTTCTAAAATGATACAGAAGATATGTACATCAATTACATTCTTTTTTTAATTTCATTCCATGCTTGGTCAAGTCCAAGTCCTGTTTCTGAAGAAAACACAATTAGTGGATCTGATGGGTCCATGTTTAACGTTGTTTTTACAACTTTTTTATGCTTGTCCCATTTACCTTTTGGAATTTTATCGGCTTTTGTTGCAATTACAATTGTCGGAATGTTGTAATGTTTTAAGAAATCATACATCATCCGATCATCTTCTGTTGGGGAATGTCTTAGATCAACGATTAAAAGTACAGCACGTAAAACATTACGTGCTGTAATATATCGTTCAATCATTTGGCCCCAAGCTTCTCGATCTTTTTTTGATACTTTTGCATATCCATAACCTGGTACGTCAACAAAGAATAATTGCTCCTCTATTTTATAGAAGTTTAAAGTCTGAGTTTTTCCAGGCTTAGATGAAGTTCGAGCTAACGCTTTTCTTCCAATCATTTTATTAATGAATGATGATTTCCCTACATTCGACCGGCCAGCTAATGCAAACTCCGGCAGGTCATCGATAGGATACTGTTCTGGTTTTACAGCACTAATCACCATTTCAACATTATTTACTTTCATTTTTAAAACCTCCAACTAGTGCTATATTGAGCACTTCGTCAGCAGAAGAAACCGGCTTAAATGTTAACTGTTCACGAATACTTTCAGGAATATCGTCAATATCTCGGATGTTATCCTTAGGAATGACAATTGTTGTTAATCCAGCTCTATGGGCACCTAGGGATTTTTCTTTTAACCCACCAATTGGTAATACCCTTCCTCGTAATGTAATCTCACCTGTCATACCTACTTCACGTTTAATTGGTTTGTTTGTAATTGCAGATACTAAAGCTGTGCACATTGTTATTCCAGCAGAAGGACCGTCTTTTGGTACTGCCCCTTCCGGAACGTGGATGTGAATATCATGTTCATCGAAGTAGTTATTATCTATTCCTAATTGACTGGATAATGAACGTACATAAGATAAAGCTGTTTGAGCAGATTCTTTCATTACTTCACCAAGTTTACCAGTAAGTTGGATTTTGCCTTTACCTGGAGTTAATGCAACCTCAATTTGTAAAGTATCTCCACCAACAGTCGTATAAGCAAGACCAGTTGCTACACCTATTTGGTTTTCAGTTTCTGCTTGCCCATAATGGAATTTATGTTTTCCTAACAATTCAATTAATACTTTTTGATTAACAGTAACACGCTTTTTATCGCCTGATACAATGATTTTTGCTGCTTTACGACAAAGTGTTGCTATTTGACGTTGTAAATTACGAACTCCTGCTTCACGAGTGTAATAACGGATAAGATCAATAATTGCCTCATCCTTAAGAGCAAATTGCGTTTTCTTCAATCCATTTTCCTCTACTTGTTTTGGAATTAAATGGTTTTTCGCAATTTGTGTTTTTTCAAATTCTGTATAACCAGCAATCGATATAACTTCCATACGGTCTAAAAGTGGACCTGGAATTGTACTTAAATCGTTTGCTGTAGCGATAAACATTACTTGAGACAGATTGTAAGGTTCTTCAAGATAATGATCACTAAAATTGTGATTTTGTTCAGGGTCAAGTACTTCAAGCATTGCTGCAGAAGGATCTCCTCTAAAATCGTTCGACATTTTATCTATTTCATCAAGTAAAAATACAGGGTTAATAGTTCCTGCCTTTTTCATACCTTGAATAATGCGACCAGGCATAGCCCCAACATAGGTACGACGGTGACCACGAATTTCTGATTCATCGCGTACACCACCTAATGAAATACGAACAAATTTACGATCAAGACTTTCAGCTACAGATTTTGCTAATGACGTTTTCCCTACACCAGGAGGTCCAACTAAACAAAGAATTGGTCCTCGAACGGATTGGGTTAACTGACGGACTGATAAATATTCTAAAATACGTTCCTTAACCTTTTCTAGTCCGTCATGATCACGATTTAATATTTCTTCAGCATGTTTAATATCTAATCGGTCTGTAGTAGCAATTGTCCAAGGTATCGAAACAAGCCATTCAATATAGTTACGGATTACGCCACTTTCTGCACTCGCAGCTGGTAATTTTTCGTAACGATCTAACTCTTTATATGCCACTTTTTGTGTAGATTCCGGCATTCCAGAGCTTTCGATTTTTTTACGCAATTCAGCGATTTCACCAGTTTTTCCTTCACGGTCACCTAGTTCAGATTGAATTGCTTTCATTTGTTCTCTTAGATAATACTCTTTTTGAGTACGTTCCATTGCTTGCTTTACTTTAGAGTTAATTTTCTTCTCTAAATTGAGTACTTCTTGCTCATCATGCAGTCGAATAATGAGGTTATCTAATCGCTTTTTAATATTAAAAATACTTAAGATTTCTTGTTTTTCTGCAATTTTCAAAGGAAGATGTGACGCAATCACATCTGCAAGACGACCTGGTTCATTAATATCTACTACTGAATCGATTGTTTCCGTAGTAATTTTATTAGAAGATTTAGCATACTTTTCAAAGTAGTTCAATAATGTACGCATCAATGCTTCTGTTTCTGCATCTTTATCAACCGGATCTTCATATAATTCAACAGTAACAGTAGTAAATTTTTTTTCTTCTGAGTATTCTTTGATTTCGCCTCGGCTAATACCTTCAACTAAAATTCGTAATGTTCCATTTGGCAACTTTAACATTTGTTTAACATTAACAAGGGTACCAATTGTATATAAGTCTTCTTGTTCCGGACTTTCAACTCGTAAATCTTTTTGAGTTGCTAAAAATATTTGATTATCATCCAGCATCGCATGTTCTAATGCAGCAACTGATCGTGCTCTACCTACATCAATATGTAAAACCATTGAAGGGTAAACTAATAATCCACGCAAAGGCAATAATGGTTTTTTTAAATTTGTTTTGCTCATGCGATTATTCACCTCCATTTTTTTATCTATAACATACGCTTACCTAGTATGTGATAAAAAACTAACATTTCTCTAGGCATAGTGTTAACAATTTTTAGAGAGTACATGTACAAAAAAGCTTTAACATTTTATGTATATCTATTTATCGTGTAAGAAAAAGCTGACTTACGACCATTACACGTAAAAACGTATATTGCGAAGTCAGCTCCTATATTACTTAACATTGACGTAGTTAGTCTTAGTTGTTCTTTATGCTGAAGTTTTTTCGTTTAGGCTTTTTAGTTCAGAGCCATCTTTTAAAAACAATTTAGGTGGTTTATTTTCTAAAATTGTTTCTTTCGTAATGACACATTTAACAATATCATCACGTGATGGTAGTTCAAACATCATATCAAGCATAGTTGACTCAATAATGGATCTTAATCCACGTGCACCCGTTTTTCGCTCGATTGCTTCTTTTGCAATTGCATTTAAAGCTTCCTCATCAAATTCAAGCTCAACTTTATCTAGTTCAAGCATTTTTTGATATTGTTTTACTAATGCATTTTTTGGTTCCGTTAAAATACGTACAAGTGCTTCCTCATCTAATTGTTCAAGAGAAGCCAACACTGGTAAACGACCAATAAACTCTGGAATTAAACCAAATTTTAGTAAATCTTCAGGGATTAAATGAGCTAATACTGATCCACTTTCATCTTTTTTCGCATTAGTTGAGCCGAAACCAATTACTTTCTCACCTTGACGGCGTTTAATAATTTGCTCGATTCCATCGAATGCTCCACCAACGATAAATAAGATGTTTGTCGTATCTATTTGTAAAAATTCTTGATGTGGATGTTTACGACCACCTTGAGGAGGAACGCTTGCAACTGTACCTTCTAGAATTTTTAACAATGCTTGTTGCACACCTTCACCAGAAACGTCACGTGTAATTGATGGATTTTCTGATTTACGTGCAACTTTATCGATTTCGTCAATATAAATGATTCCCTTTTCAGCACGTTCAATATCATAATCTGCAGCTTGAATTAGTTTAAGTAAAATATTTTCAACATCTTCTCCAACATATCCCGCTTCAGTTAATGATGTAGCATCTGCAATAGCAAATGGAACGTTTAAAATACGCGCTAAAGTTTGGGCAAGTAATGTTTTACCACTACCTGTAGGTCCAATTAGTACAATATTTGATTTTGATAATTCTACATCGTCTATTTTACTGTTTGAATTAATACGTTTATAGTGATTGTACACAGCAACTGCAAGGGCTTTCTTCGCACGCTCTTGTCCAATAACATATTCATCTAAAATCGATAATATTTCTTTTGGTTTTGGAATATCTTGAAATTCGATTTCCTCTTCAACGCCTAGCTCTTCAACAACAATTTCAGAGCAAAGTTCAACACACTCATCACAAATGTAAACACCAGGACCTGCAACTAGTCTTCGAACTTGTTCTTGCGTTTTCCCACAGAACGAGCACTTTAAATTGCCCTTCTCGTCATTAAATTTAAACATTAACTTCACCCCTATTCAAGCAACTATCTTACAAGATTCTCTTCTCTTTATCAAATAAGTTGTCTTTTTTTATTGCCAGTAGATAATTCCACAAGCATATTTTATGTATCTTTTGAAACTTTTATATGTGATAAAACAAGGCACGGGAGTATCCGTACCTTGTTTTACTATATATTGAATTTTACCAAATATTTAAGTATTATTCAGTAATTTTTGCGTTTTCAACTAAAAATTCAACTGTTTTTTGAGCACGAATATCGTTCTCTAAAATTTCAGAAGATCCACCTAAAGCAGTTAAAATTTGTTCTTTAGACATACCGAATTGTGCACCCATTTTTTCAAGTTCTGCATCGATATCTTCTTGAGTAACTTCAATACCTTCTGCTTTAGCAATTGCTTCTAATGTTAATGAAATGCGTACGCGTTTTTCAGCGTCTGGACGCATTTGTTCATGTAAAGCATGTTCGTCTTGACCAGAGAATTGGTAGTAAAGATCTAAAGTCATTCCTTGCATTTGTAAACGTTGACCAAATTCATCGATCATACGGTGAATTTCGTTATGAGTCATCGATTCTGGAATCTCCACTTCAGCATTTTCAGCTGCTTTCTCAACTAGTTCATCACGTAATGTTGCTTCAGCTTCAGCATTTTTTTGCTCAATAGCTTGCTCTTTTAGTTTTGCACGTAAAGCATCTAACGATTCAACTTCTGGATCGATTTCTTTAGCTAATTCATCGTTAAGTTCTGGTAAAACTTTTGTTTTAACTTCTTTTACAGTTACTTTGAAAGTAGCTTCTTTACCAGCAAGTTCTGCAGCGTGGTATTCTTCAGGGAATGTTACAACTACATCTTTAGATTCGCCTGCTTTAACACCTACTAATTGTTCTTCAAAACCAGGGATGAAAGATCCAGAACCGATTTCAAGTGGATAGTCTTCACCTTTTCCACCTTCAAAAGCTTCTCCACCAACAAA
Organism: Ureibacillus sp. MALMAid1270; assembly: GCF_049202975.1. Classification (NCBI taxonomy): domain Bacteria; kingdom Bacillati; phylum Bacillota; class Bacilli; order Caryophanales; family Caryophanaceae; genus Ureibacillus; species Ureibacillus sp. MALMAid1270. The sequence goes on from NZ_JBMIRP010000090.1 coordinate 44,751, forward strand.
ACCTTCGAAATCGATAACAGCTGTATCACCATTTACGATTGGTTCGTCTTCTTTAATTTCTAATTCAGCTTTACGAGCAACTTGAGCTTGAATTTGTTCTTCAATTTCTTCATCAGTTACTTCTGTGCTTAATTTAGTTACTTCTAATCCTTTATATTCACCTAATTTAGGTTCAGGTTTTACAGTAACTGTAGCTGTGAAAGTAAATGCTTGGTCTTTTGCAAAGTTTTCTGTTCCATCGATTTGTGGATAATCTACTGGTACAATTCCAGTTTCATCGATCGCATTAGAGTAAGCATCTGGAACTAAGATTTCAAGAGCATCTTGGTATAATGCTTCTACGCCAAAACGTTTTTCAAATAATTGACGTGGCATTTTCCCTTTACGGAAACCAGGAACGTTAATTTCTTTTACTACTTTAGCAAACGCTTTATCAATTGCTTTATTTACTTCTTCAACTGGCACTTCAATTGTTAATAGGCCAGAATTACCTTCTTGTTTTTCCCATTTTGCTGACATATATAAATACCTCCAAATTTAGTTTACAGTTTGACAAACATTTCGTTTTATACGATTTGACAACCATTTTAGTATATCATAGTTGGTCATAGTTTCAACTTTTTTCATACTTCTAATAGATCTGTTATTTTTTCTAACTTTTGCAAAAAGTCAATCAGTTCATCATCCATTTCTTGTATCTGACCAAACATTAAACTAACAAAATCGATATAGGCATAAGCTACATCTTCTGGGTCATAGTCAATCCATTCAAATGGAAAAGTACCGATTACATGCTTCGATATTAAGTACTCCACCATCTCTAATTTAGATGGTTCTTGATCTAGTCGTTCTCTTACAATAGACAGAACCTTCTGATATTGAGGTAGTTTTGTTGGTAATAATAACTTAGCTGGATTTACATCCATTTGTCTATTAAATTTATTGATTGATAGTTCTATATCCACTTCTTGTTCCACTAATAATATTAAAATTAGACTTTTAACAAAAGGATGGGTATTTTTATCTTCAATGATAATTTTTAATTGTTGCACGATCGGTCTTATATTCGAGTCAGTCAGTTCTTGGATTAGTAGTAATTGTTGATGAGATGGCAATGACAGAAAGTTATTCACCTCATATTTTTCAAAATCAAGAACATCTTTATTGGAATAAGTGACTTCATCAAACTCAACCTTAGATTCGGCAATATTTGCATTTAAGTTTTTTAATCTTTCAAATTTATCGATTTGACTTTCCGGGATTGCCCCTTCTTCCAGTAAGGAGCTAATAATTTGTTCCACTTGCTTATATTGTTTCAATTGCATGCAAATAGTTAAATATAATTCCATTACTTCTAAATACATTGTTGGGCCTAAACTTAAAAGCTTTTCACAAATTTCCTTGGCTTTTTCATAGGCCTTAGATTCATATAATGAATAAGCGAACACGCTTAATGTTAGCTCATCACCTTCTGTATATTGTAACGCTTCTGAAAAGTGTTTGTTTGCAAGGTCAAACTGATAATTCTCCACATATTGATGCGCTTCTGAGATCAATCTTTCAACCGTTCCAGGGAAAACGACCACATTTTTATACATTTGTATTTTTTTCTTCATATTTTTCTTTTTCAATGCGTGTCACCCCGTGCTGTAAATTTAAGAAAATATAACCATTAACAATGTCATTTTACCTTTATTGACATTTCCCTACAACAAGATTTTATTAATCACTATTTTTAGATATCATTTAATGTTATTAATCAATGTTACCAGTGATGTAAAAATTTAATCTTTTAATATGTTTTTTTGGTGTTGTTAGTGTTGGATACAATCGTGATTTGTCGTTTGAATTTATTTTCCTAAAAAAACATCTTACATTTTCCCACTGCTAAACTGTACTAAAACTTTTTCTATAAAATAAACAGGATAACCTTTTCCAATATTAAAAAGAGCAATCTCTTGGAAGATTGCTCTTTTAGTTATTATTTAAGAAGCCGATTTTAATAATCTTGGTGCATTAGTAAAAATGAAAACACCCACAATAGCTGTTAAAATAATAGCTGGAATCATGTATGAACCATTATAGCTTAATGTGTAGATCCATACATTTTGATCTCCTGCGTATTCCCAAAAGAATACAGCGCCTGCAAGTGAATGTGCAGCGAAACGTAAAAGGCCGCCTAAAACAATCCCTAAGACAATATAAATACTAAGCTTTTTCTTATTTAAGGTTTGTGCAGCAATTAGGATTTGTTGTCTGAAAAGTCCTGCTAACCCAACGACTGTGAATGCTATTACATAGTCAAGTAATGCTTGTGCCCAATGCATGACATAAGCACCTAATGCGATTTGTAATACTCCTATCAATAACCCTGTTGTAAGTCCCGCTACTAAACCCCAACGAACTGCCATAATTAAAATTGGCAACATGACAAAACTAATAGATCCACCTTGAGCCCAAAGTGAAAAAGAAATTTTGTCTAAAACTAGACCGACTGCTACAAAAATAGCAATCTCCACAAGCATAAGTAATCTTAATTTGTTCATAACAACTCTCCTCTCTTTTATTCCGATGTAGAACTAGTGAGAAGGGAATAGAAATCGATTTTTTTCATCTCCATTTAAGCAAAAAAATGGCATCAGGACAGAGCCTGACACCATTTTGGAGTCGGTTTCTATCCACATCCCTACGCAAGTACTAACTTACAGGTTCGAAGGGTTAGTGCAATACGTGCACAATCTCAGCTGACTTATTCAGCTCCCCCTGTGGGTTATACATCAATAATTGTTTGAACACTTTAATTCTAGCAGAATATTTCATATTTTCAACTATTCTACAAATTTCCCCAATGCTTTATGCGATAAATAAGTTGATTTCGTTTAAGCATACACTTCACTTGCTAGTTTCTTAATCAAATTAGGTAACCAATCGTCTAGTTGAAGGAATTGAAAACCTGCTTCGATACCTTTTTGTGGATTCATGAACCAATCTTTTGGCACACCAAATGGCGAACGACTTTCATCATCGCCTATAAGTGTAATTTTTGCTTTTTTACCTGTAGCCTCTTCTATTAGATTAATTAGTTCATTCATAGAATAAGCTCCTGTTGATGTTGCATTGTATGGACCCTTGATATTTGAGATACCAGCAAATTTCAAGAATCCTGCCGCATCGTCTGATAGTATATAAGACATCCGCGCATCCATATTAACGAAGCCAATTGCCTTTTCATTGGCAACTCGCTCTACATGGAAATGTAATCTTTTTGTGTAATCGTCTTCACCTAGTACGATTGGGAATCTAACAGCCACAACAGGGAACTTCGCCTTTTGGAAGAACACTGCTTCTGCTTGACGCTTCCCTTCACCATAAGAGAAATCCTCAACATTACCATATTGAATTTCATATTCAAATGGATTAAATTCCTCTTCAGAAAGATTTGCACCTAATTCTCGATCTAATGTTGAAAGAGTTGAAGTAAAGACATATTTTTTAATCTTCCCTTCAAAAATATCACAAGCTACCTGGGCTTCATTCGAAGAAAAGCAAATATTATCGTAAACTATATCCCAATTTTCTTCCCTTACTGCTTGTTTCAATGAATCTGCATTTTTGCGATCTAATTTTACTTGTTTCACTTTTTCACCAAAATCATGTTGTACATTACCACGAGTAGCAATCGTAACGTCGTGTCCTTCTTGTATTAGAAGATTTACTAATTTCTTCCCAAAAAATCTTGTTCCACCTAATACTAAAATCTTCAAATTAATCCCCCTTGATGAATGAAGTTATACTTCTTGTAAACTTTCAGTAGTTACAGTTATTCGTCCATTATCTGTTTTTAACTGTATAGGGATATTACCTTCGCCAAATACGAAGCATTTTCCTTTTTCTCCGTAAACAGAAATTCTTCCAAAGTCAGACTTTACAGATATAGAAGCATTATTAATTTTTTCATCGGATTTTAATGTAATGCTTCCATTATCTGATTTAAACACGATTGGTTTCGTGATTGTAGGAATGTAAGCTTGGATTCGGCCGTTATCTGTAGTAGCTTGGATTTCTCCAAACACCTCATCTAATTCTATTCTTCCATTATCAGTTGAGAACTCAAATTTTTCAGATCTTGATGATTTCGTTACAATTCGCCCATTATCCGTTGAGAATACAGCATTTGTAAAATTACATTTTTCGATTTCAATCCGACCATTATCTGTTTCAGCTTTCATTGAGCTTGATAATAAAAATTTCATTATAATTTTTCCATTATCTGTTTCTAAGCGGATACCTTTAGCTTGTTGCTCAGCCATTTGAATTTTCCCATTACCACTTTTCACCAAGATCTGCTCATATAACTTTTGAGGGAGTTGAATAATTGCATGTGCATCAGAGGCAAAATTGACATTTATACTCATAAAGAAAAACTTTTTTACCGCATCTTCACGACTAATTCTAATTTTTAGTGTATCATTTACTACTTCCATCTTTGTCGTTGTTTTTCCATCTTTATCTCTAACGTTGATATATGGTTGATTATCTATAGATGGAATAATCGTTAAATCGGCTGAATCAGAAATAATCTCAACATTTTTAAATAAAGGTACGTTTATAGGATCCATCTCAATAGCTTTATCTTCCATTTTTCCTGAATATGATTCCACTAGTTCTTCTGCAAGAATAGCCGTTGGACCAAGGGCTTCAATAATTTCTTGATCATTTTTACCTTCTGCTCTTGCATTAACAAAATGCTCACGAAAATCTCGAATAATATCCTGTCTTTCCTCTTCATTTAAGGATTTTAAACCTTGTGCTAATTGTGATAGAAATTTCTCCTCAGTCATTTCCGTTCCTCCTAATCAATTAATTCATTGACTCCCTTGATAAAATTCTTCCAATCTTGTCGTAGTTCCTCTGAATGCTTACGACCTAAATCTGTAATTTGATAATACTTACGTGGTGGGCCTTCATTGGATTCTTTCAGATAAGTCGTGAAATACCCTTCGTTCGTCAGTCTCCTTAAAAGTGGATATACAGATCCTTCAGATATTTCGATTTGGTTTGAAATTGCCTGTACTAGTTCATAACCATACATGTCTTGGCGCTCTAAAAGGGCTAATACACATAAATTCAATACACCTTTTTTAAATTGAACGTTCAAGTACCACACCTTCCTCACTACTGTTTATTATACAGTAGCATATCATGAAGGTATTATACATTGCAAGGTACTCATCTTTGAATATAAATAATTTTTTCAAAATGTTGATTAGATTCATTTCCAATAGATAAAAGTTATTATTATTAATCAATTAAATTTCCATGATATAGTAAATTTAATGATTATTTAGATTACTTTGGAGGAAATTAAATGAATCAATTCCAGAATAAAGTTGTCGTTGTAACAGGGGCAGCTCACGGTATTGGAAAAGAAATCGCAACCCAATATGTGAAACAAGGAGCTAAAGTGGTTTTAGCTGACATAAATGAAGAGATCGGGCAACAAACACTTAAGGCAATTTGTTCTGATGGCGATTGTGCTATTTTTGTACCTACAGATGTTCGAGTTGAACAAGATGCCATTCAACTTATGAAAAATGCAGTCGAGAAGTTTGGAAAGATAAATATATTAATTAATAATGCAGGTATTTTCAAACCAATTTCACCTTATGACCTTTCAATTGATGAATGGGACAATGTAATGAACACTAATTTGCGTAGCGTATTTTTATGTTCCAGGGAAGCTGCAAAGTATATGAGGTTAAATAAAAATGGTGGCTCTATCGTTTCCATGGCTTCAACAAGGGCGTTTATGTCAGAGCCTCACACAGAGTCCTATGCTGCAACAAAAGGTGGCATTATATCACTTACCCATGCTCTCGCAAGTTCACTTTCTCCTGACCGAATTAGAGTTAACTGTATTTCTCCAGGTTGGATTGAAACTGGGGATTACGAACAGTTAAGAGCTATTGACCATGAACAGCATTTTTCTCGACGTGTGGGAGTACCAGAAGATATTGCACGTGCATGTTTCTACCTTACCGATGAACGAAACGATTTTGTTACCGGTGTCAATCTAACTGTCGATGGTGGTATGACCAAAAAGATGATCTATGAAGAGTAATAAAATTGGATTGTAATAATGAGGCTGAATTAATAATCAAATTCCATATTATAGTATACTTTTTATATTGAAAATTAGGAGGAAACGAATGAAGATTGTAAAATATGTATTATTAATAATGCTAGTGACTAGTTTATCTGCCTGTAGTTTAAATAATGAAGAATCACCATTAAATGAGTTTAATGAATCAATTACAGAGGTTGTTTCAAATACAACAGGTTTAATAGAAAATGCTAGTCAAGTCTTAACATATGTTCAAACAACTCAAGGAACATTTCAGGAAATATTGAATATTAGTAGTCAATGGACTAACACTTTCAATGCATTATCAAATGGTGAAATCACAAACGAGCAGCTAGTATCAGTGGTTACAAATGAGATGTTACCATTGAATGAATCGTTAATGACACAAATTGAAGGCTTTATTCCTCCAACAGATGCCACTGCAATGATCAATGATGTATTACTTAATGCTGTGACGACACAAAATGAAGCACTTGAAAATGTTGTAAAGGGTATTCAATCAGGAAATTATTCAGTCGTAAATTCAGCAAATGAAATGATTTCTAATGTACAAGGTTTTGAAGGTCAATTTACAAAAATGATTCAGGATATTATCACACAATACGGATTTTAAATAAGAAAAACTCCAATGGAAGATGTGTTAGACTTTATCACATCACCCATTGGAGTTTTTAATTAACAAAAATAGTATATTGCTAAAAACATAAATACGCTTCCACCCATTACAAAAACATGCCAAATTGCATGGTTATAAGGTATTTTATTGTTTCTATAAAAATAAGTTCCAATCGTATAACTAAGTCCACCAGCTAATAATACTAAAACACCATTTATTGTAAGGTACTCTATTACAGGTTGATATACAAAAATAACTAACCAACCCATTCCGATATATACTAAAAGCGAAATTCTTTTAAAACGGTGAACAAAAAATTGTTTTAATACTACACCGATCAATGCAAGTCCCCATTCTACTCCTACAAGAATCCAACCTGTAGTACCACCTATTGCGACTAAAGCAACTGGTGTGTAAGTACCTGCTATTAGTAAAAATATCGAACTATGATCCATTTTCTTTAAAAAACTTTTATGATTAGGTAACGAATGATAAAGTGTCGAGGCTAAGTAAAGGAGAAACATTGATACTCCAAAAATAATATAACTAACTAATTCGACATTAGATCCTCTTTCTAATGCTTTCATTGTTAACACTATTGTTGCAGGTATTGCTAATAATGCACCTATACCATGAGTAAGAGCATTCCAGAATTCTTCCTTTTTACTATATGCACTTTTTTCCATAATTAATTGTGCCATCTTTATCACCTCATCATTATTATCTCAAGATAATACAATTTTTAATATAGTTAGACGTAATATTAATTACATGATAATTGTCATTTGTTTCTAAAATATGGGAAACTAATATACGAGAAGCCACTTAATAATAAGTTTTATTCTATCGCCTTTTTCCAAATATAAAAAACCTCCAAAAAATACAAATATAAATTGTTTTTTTGGGGGTTAATTATTTTAATATTACATCACTTTATCGAACGATTAAAACATCGTTTTTAGAAAAACGAACAATACGTTCTGCAACCGAACCAATTACTATATTTTCAATTGAATTATAACCAGTAGCACCACAAACAATGAGGTCTGCTTCTGGTAATTGAGTTAATACTTTTATTGGAGATCCTTCCTCTACGAGAATCTCAACATTTTCTAAACCAGCAGCTTTTGCTTCACTTTTAAACTTTTCAATTTCTGAAAGGCTTTTTGCTTTTACTTGATCGGCATACTTGATATTATAAGCTCCGATTCCAAATGATTTAGTATCAATGACATGAACTAATTGTAAAGTAGCATTGTTTTCTACTGCAATATTAATGGCACGATGGAATGCTTTGATTGATTGCTCAGAAAAGTCAATTGCTACAACAATTTTATTATAAGATGGCATTATCATCACTCCCCTTGTTACTTCAATAATAGCAAATTTTAGTTACCCATACAGAAGTTTACAAAAATTTCACAATCAATTTTGACAGATTATTGAAAAGCTGCTTCTTATGAAAAAAGTGCAGTTAGACTGCACTTTTTAAAGGTATATTTAATGAACTAATTCGCTCGCAAATAGACTCCCTACCGCTGTAATCGTCGTAGCCAAATCTTTTCGAAAATGTGGATGTTTCTCATTGAGACTATTTATTCCAACCTCATTCCCTCCAAGAGATGAATGCACATAAAGTCCATCACCTATGTACATTGCAATATGGCCAGGGAAATACAGTAAATCACCCTTTTGAATTTGTTCAAACGGTATTTCTTTAATAGGGAAACCTTCCACTATTTTTGCATCACGGTAAATGAGTACACCATTTAACATATATGCCATTGAACAAAGTCCTGAACAATCAATTCCTAGAGGAGATTTACCTCCCCAACGATATGGCGTTGTAATATAGCTTAACGCGGTTTGAACAACATTTTCTCTAAATTCTTCTTCTGAAACGCTTTCAACAATACGTTTACGAACCCAGAAAGAACGTGTAAAACCAATTTCACCATTTGCTAATTTAACTTTGGTCCACTCTTTGCCAAGTTCATTATCTTCAACTAATGTAACATTAGACCCTCTTACTAATGTAAGGATTTTTGAACATTGAATTTTTGGCCCAGTTAATATATCAGCAATGTTTTGGATAATAACATTATTAGCCTCTTCTTGCCATTGTGACGCTTTAACATTATCAATAATTAGTTTTTCTTTTAAACAATAACCTTCGTAGTGATAGTTCGTTTTAATACGAACCCATCGCTCATCACAAAATTCTAATATATTTACAGTCATTCCGTATAACACTTCATCGATTAGTTCAGATGTTGTATCAGGTTTCGCATGCAAGTTCACAATCATGTCATTTACGATTGCTTTCAATTGAAGACCTCCCCTCAGGCAAACCAATATTTTCATAAACCATTTTTGATATTCGACCTATTAGCCTTTTCCCAGCTTCTACATCACTCATTTCTGTCAGGAAAACTCCAATGATATAGTCCGATTGATCAAGATAGACGATTCCTACATCATGACAGACTGTATCAAGACTACCTGTTTTATGGGCAATACGAACATCATCGGCGATGTATCTTTTTAAACCTTCATGAACTCTTTGTCTACACAATATATCTATTACTAGATTACTATATTGTTCTGAAAGTAAATTTTGTTGATAAATTCGTGAATAAAGGTGTGCCATATCTCGAGCAGTCGTTACATTATCAAATCCTCTGTTAGCTCTTTCAAAATCCATCATTTTTCGTTGTAGCTTTGTACTTAATAATCCAATTTGGTTAAAGTACTTATTCAATTCATCCATACCTAGAAAATCAATCAATACATTCGTTGCAGAATTATCACTAGTAATGATCATCCATACTAATAATTCGTACAATGTACAACTAGTTAGATCTTGTTCAGTTACAACACTAAAATCAACTTTATTTTCGGTATCAATCGCAATTTCATAGTCTAATGGTAGATTATTTTTCTGTACGTAATCTAGTACACCAAGTAATATTGGAATTTTTATGAGACTAGCACTTGAAAAGATTTCATCCAATTTATCGTCAATAAGAAATTGATCGCTTTTCAAATCTTTTACAAAGAGATGCACCTTAAAGTCAACGTCTTCAAGTAGTGGACGTATTTTTTGATTCAATTCGTCCACCTACCCAAGTACTTTTATCTTCTTCGTCTCTGTATTAAATGTTACAGTTTTACCTAGTGGTAAAGTCAAAGTAGGTAAAACATGACCACATGTAACATCCATTAATGCTGGTGTGCCAGTTGGAGCAATAATTTCTTCAAATATTGTTTGTAAACGCAAGCTTTGTTCAGGTTTTTCTGGATTTGCCGGATTACAATTTGTCCAAGCACCAAGTAGAATTCCTGCAGCATCGTCCAGTTTTCCAGCCAACTTAAGTTGTGTTAACATACGGTCGACACTTCGCTCATATTCATCAATATCTTCTAAAAATAATATTTTGCCTTTTGTATCAATCTCATATGGTGTACCAAGAGAAGCTGTTACTAGAGTTAAGTTTCCTCCAACAATTTGCCCAGTTGCTTCACCAGCTACAAGTGTATTCACTTCAGTACCCTCAGCATTTTCTAACAAATAGTCTTTTCCTTCTGTATCAGTAACCTGATTGATAAAGGAATTCCACGTATACTCATCCATTCCAGGTTTGATAAACTCTGTAGATGGCATTGGTGAATGGAATGTTACAAAATCACAAAGTTGATTAAATACAATATGAAGAGCTGTTACATCACTATATCCAGCAAATACTTTTGGGTTCGCTTTGATTAACTCTAGATCTAGCAATGGAACTATACGATGAGCTCCATACCCACCTCTGATACAAAATATCCCATCAATATTTGGATTACCAAACATTTCATTTACTTCACGCGCTCTTAATTCATCTAATCCTGCAAGGTATCCATGACGAGCACTGCAAGTTTCACCAACAACTACATTAAATCCAAGATTCTCAACTGCTTCAATCGCTTTTTGCAAATTTTCCGGTGGTGTTGGGCTCGAAGCTCCAATTAGCCCAATTGTATCCCCTTTTTTTAATGATTTTGGTATCCTCATGAGCTAACCCCCATCTTTTGTGATTGGCGATATCTTTCGACTTCTTCTTCGTTAGCAAGGACAAAATGACCTTCTTCTAATTCAACAAATGAAGGTGGATTCTTTTCATAGTTATGTTGAGATGGGTCGTAAACTTCAACCTTTTTACTTCGTTCCTTATGAGGGTTTGGTTCAGGTACTGCTGAAATTAATGCACGAGTATAAGGATGAATTGGATTTGAGAACAATTCTTGCGTTTCGGCTAATTCAACAATATTCCCTTTATAAATAACGGCTGTTCGGTCTGTTATAAATCGAACGATCGATAAGTCATGGGCAATAAATAAATATGTTAAATCATTTTCTTGTTGCAGTTTCGCTAGTAAATTCAAAACTTGTGCTCGAATCGATACGTCTAATGCGGAGATTGGTTCATCAGCAATGATAAACTCCGGTTCCATTACTAACGCACGTGCTATCCCGATACGTTGACGTTGACCACCAGAAAACTCGTGTGGGAATCGAGACGCAAATTCAGGTAATAATCCAACTTGAAGTAAAGCATTCTTCACTTTCTCTTGACGTTCAATTTCATTAGCAAATTTCTTCGTATTAACTAAACCTTCACTAATGATATAGTCTACTTTTGCTCGTTCATTCAATGAAGCCATTGGATCTTGGAAAATCATCTGGATTTTTTGAGTGATTTCACGATCCCATTCTCTCGAAATTTTGCCATTGATTGGTTTTCCTTTGAACAAAATTTGACCGCCAGTAACTTCATTGATTCGCATAATAGCACGACCAATTGTCGTCTTCCCTGAACCAGACTCACCAACTAGCCCGAAAGTTTCACCTTTATAAATATTAAAGCTTACATCTTTAATCGCTTCGAACTGGTTTTTCCCTTTACCAAAAGTGACATTTAAGTTTTTTACTTCTATTAATACTTCTTTATCAGCCATTTGCGTATTGTCTCCCTTCTTCAAAGAATTTTTTTAACGATTCAGGAGGCTCTACTTTAGGTGCATTCGGATGAAGCAACCATGTTTTGGCATAATGTGTTTCGCTTAATTTAAAATAAGGAGGTCTTTCCTCAAAATCTATTTTTAACGCATAAGGATTACGCGGTGCAAAGGCATCCCCTTTAATTTCTTTAAATAGATTAGGAGGTGTTCCTTTAATAGAATATAGCTCTTCCCCTTTTACCCCAAGTTGAGGTAATGAGGAAATTAATGCCCATGTATATGGGTGTTTTGCATCAAAAAATATTTCATCTGTTTTTCCAACTTCAATAATATCCCCTGCATACATTACTGCAATGCGATCGGCTACTTTCGCAACTACGCCTAGATCATGGGTAATATAGATTGTAGTTAATAGATATTTTTCTTGTAAATTTTTTAATAGTTGTAAGATTTGCGCTTGGATTGTTACATCAAGTGCTGTTGTTGGTTCATCACAAATTAATACCTTTGGATTACATGCAATAGCTATTGCAATAACAATACGTTGACGCATACCACCCGAGAATTCATGAGGATACTGTTTATATCTTTTTTCAACATCATGAATTCCAACATCTCTTAGTAATTGAAGAACTTTTTCATAAGCCTCTTTACCTGATAAACCTTGGTGTAAGATAACTGCTTCTTCAATTTGCTTACCGATAGTTTTTAATGGATTTAAAGAAGTCATTGGATCTTGGGTAACCATCGCGATTTCTTTTCCGCGAATTTTTAGCCAATCTTGTTCCGTTTTGTATTGAGCGATATCGTCATTTTTATAGACAATACTTCCTTGATCTATATATCCATTTTTATCGAGCAAACCCATAATAGATTTCACAAGAACTGATTTACCAGATCCTGATTCACCAACGATTGCAAGACTTTCCCCTTTATATAAATCTAGGGAAATGTCTCGAATCGCTGTTAATACTTGCCCACGTAATTTGAATTTTATAATTAAGTTTTTTATTTCTAGGATTTTTGTCTTTGTTTGTGTTTCTTCCATCGTAATCCCTCCTATACGTGATTTTTCGGATCAGCTGCATCAGCAAACGAGTTTCCTATTATATAGAAGGAAATTGTAATGACACTTAATACAACACTCGGGAAAATGAGCTGATAACGTAAATCTGGAGACATCATTAATACGCGACCTTCGTTAATTAAGTTGCCTAATGAAGGTTCACTAATTGGTAAACCTAAACCAATATATGTTAAGAATACTTCCGCTCCGATTGCAAACGGGATCGCTAAACTCATACGTAACATAATTATTGAAATTAAGTATGGTAATAGGTTTTTCAAAATGATGCGGTGACTCGGTGTTCCTAATGTTCTAGATGCTAGATTGTATTCACGGTCACGTAAAATGACAATTTGATTTCGAAGGAAACGAGCCATTTCTACCCAGCCGGTAATACACATTGCAATGATGATTGTAGAAATACCTGGTCGAAGTATTAATGACATTAAGATCAATACAATTGTAGTTGGAATATTCTCAATAACGTTGTACGCATGAGAAATTGGTGTTTCTAGTCTTCTTGAATAGCCCCATAAAGCACCAATAGTAATACCTATAATTACCTCTACTAAAGCAACGACAACACCAATAAGTAATGATGTTCTAGTTCCTGCCCAAATTCGTGACCATAAATCTTGACCAATAGAGTTTGTCCCAAACCAAAATTCATCATTTGGAGAAAGATTTCTTATTTGGTAACCTGTCTCTTCGTCCAAATATATTTCAGTTGGAGATTTCTGGTTCGGTAAATATGGCTGAATTAGTACAAATAAGACGATTCCAATTACTAATATTAGTAAAAACACTGCAACTTTATTTTTCAAAAAGGACTTCCAAGTTGAGCGCCAATATGAATAATTGGAATAGCCCGTTTGTTCAGCTTTACTTTCATCTTGCGAAGCAAACTCAAACAATTGTTCACTTGATTTATCTGTAATATTGCGAATTTCTTCAGAATATAAGCCCATTAGCGAACACTCCCCCCTCTACCTAACTTAATACGAGGATCCACAAGCGCCATCGCAATATCACCTAAAAATAATCCGATGATTCCTAATGAAGAGAAGATCAATACAAGACCTTGTACGACAGCGTTATCTTGACGTTGAATTGCATCAACAAGTAATCCACCCATTCCTGGAATGGAATATAAAGATTCAATATAGATTGAACCAGTAATCGTAAATAAAATCGTTGCTGGTAAATATTGAGCAAGTGGTATAAATGCATTTCTCATAACATGGCTAAACATTAATGTACGTTCCTTAACACCTTTTGCTCTAGCTAGTTTAATATAGTCTTTATTTAATTCATCAACCATATAACGGCGCATCCACATAGCATAGGAAGCAATTGGTCCTAATGATAGTGAAATGAGTGGTAACAACCAACTTATTGGTTTATCTTCGTCATATAACATAGGCAACTTAAATAAATCAGTGATGTAAACTTGAAGTAACAAGAAATAAACCATTGAAGGCACCGCTACGATGAAAACGATATAGCCTGTCCCTAATCGATCAAGCCATCTACCCTTCATCTGTGCCATTAAAATGCCTAATGGTACACCGACTAGAATTGATAATGCAACAGCAGCTAATCCAAATGCTAATGAATACAAAATTTTATCAGCAATGATATCTACTACTGGTACATCTGTACGATATGTAATAGATTTCCCTAAATCTCCGCGGAATAAATCAGAATAAAAGTTTCCTAACTGTACGAGTATTGGATCACGTAACCCTAAATTTGTTAAATAGACTTCCTGTTGTTCTGGTGACATCTTATCAGCAGCAGCCCCTAAATACCCTTCTTCAGGTAATAAGCGCAATAGTAAGAATACGATTGTAATGATGACCATTAGCGTAACTACTGACTGTAATAACCGTTTTCCGACATACCCCAACATAATAGAACCTCCTTGCTAACCTTATGTAAGAATGAAGGAGATGGTATAAGGCCATCTCCTTCTTCCAGTTCCATATTACGAATATTTTGTCTTCTTAATAGATTCGTAATATGAGCATGTTTTAATTTCCTGCTTCAGCTAAAGCTTCTGCACGTTCTTTTTCCCATTGAGCTTGAGCTTCTTTGAACTCATCGTTACTCATTGGCTTATCTAATAGTTTTTGACCTTTAAATTTCTCCATTGTTACACCGAATGGTGAGTATTGAGCTTCAAATGGATTTAATTTTGAAGCAAGATATCCACTACCACCTACAGCATAAGGAACAACGAATGCTTCTTCGATAAGGAAGCTTTCTGCTTCAGCAAATAATGGATAACGTTCTGCTGGGTCAATTGCTGCTTTAGCTTTTTCAACCATGCTATCGTACTTACCATTATATCCTTCAGCTAATTCTGGTTTGTTGTAAGTTCCACCAGTTGTGAATGGATCTGTGTAAGTTGATGGGTCAGCATAGTCTGGACCCCAGTTTACTTCCATGAATGCATATTTACCAGGACGACGAACCTCACCTAGGAATCCTGTAGAAGGACCAGCATATACGATAATATCAATATAGTCTTTACCTAATAGGTTTTCCAATTGTTGTTCAATTACTTGTGAACGGTTTGCCCAGTCTGGACTACCAGAGTTGTAAGGCATTAATACTTTTACAGGGAATGTTGCTTTTCCAGCAAGCTCTTCCATAGCTTTTTCTTTGTATTCAAGAGCTAAATCTTTATCAAACGAATCTGTGTTACTAAATTTAGCTAATGCATCAAGTTGTGTATAATCCACACCGTCAACATCAACAAAGTTTTTCGGAGTAATTGTATTGCTTAATAATGTTTCTGGGTTATATGGTTCTACCGTCATCATTGCTGATACTCGGTCAAGACCATGGAATAAAGATTTACGGAAGTTTTTGTTGTTTACTACTACTTTCCAGTTTTCTGGTTCATACTCTGCATCAAATTGTGGATCGAAGTTTAATGCATAGAAATAAGTGTAGAAACTGTTAGAACTTTGACGTACTAAGTCTTTTTTCTCTTCATCATTGAACCAGTCATCTAAGATTGCAGTAGGAATTGCAGCTGCATCAATTTCACCACGTAAGAATAACTCAGGTGCAACAGTTGCTGCTTCTTTGTTATACTTATACTCAATTTTGTCAATTAGGACATTTTCTTTATCCCAATAAGTTGCGTTTTTCGTTAACACACGACGGTTTTGTGGTTCAAATTCAGTTAAAATATATGAACCGTTATATAAGAAGTTCTCTTTTGTAGTACCAAAGCTTTCGCCTTTTTCAGCTAAAAAGTCTCCATATACTGGGAAGAAACATACATAGTTCAACATAGATAAGAAGTATGGTGTTGGTCCTTCTAATGTGTACTCTAATGTATGTTCATCAAGAGCTTTTACACCAACTTGTGTGAAGTCAGTAATTTTACCTTCATAGAATGCATTACCATTTTTTACAACAGTTGCAATCCATGCAGTAGAAGATTCATTTTTTGCATCAAGTACGTAATTTAAACCATCAACGAAATCTTGAGCTGTAACGTCTGCTACTTCTTTTCCTTCATGGTCTACCCATTTAACTCCTTCACGAAGTTTGAAAGTCCAAACTGAAGCATCATCATTAGATTCCCAAGACTCTGCTAAACCTGGTTGAACAATCCCGTACTTATCATACTCGATTAAACCATCAACTAAATTTGCAGCAACGGCAAACTCGTTTGTGTTAGATGTTTTTAAATAGTTTAATGTAGTAATTTCGCCTGAATAGACTGTACGATAAACAGATTCAGAATCTGTTCCTTCTTCGCCGCCACTACAAGCAGCAAGTATCATAGTGATACAAGCTAACAGCAACAAAAGATATTTCTTCATAGAAACCCTCCCTATATATATATCTATTTTTTATATTGAAAATCCAATTCCAGGTTCCTCAGACATTCTTATCCACTGATTCTCGAATGTTGGTCCCCCTGTAACTGGATCCTTCAAACAAAGGCTTGGCCCATCTAAGTCAACCATCGTAATGTTTTTCTGTGAAGCAGCAAAATGAGCCGCAGCACTTACACTGATTTTCGTTTCCAACATACAACCAATCATGCACTCAATTCCATTTGCTTCTGCAATATGAACAATTTTTTGTGCTTGATAGATTCCACCAGTTTTCATAAGTTTAATATTAATTAAATCGCATGAACGAGTATGGATTAACTTAAGTGCATCTTGTGGTGAAAAGACACTTTCATCAGCTAAGATACTTGTTTGTGTATTAGCTGTAACATAGTGCATACCTTCTATATCAGAATAATGAACTGGTTGTTCTACTAGCTCAATATTCGTGTTCGCATCTTCTAAAGCGCGAATAATTTTCACCGCTTGTTTAGGAGACCATCCCTGATTCGCATCTACACGAAGTGTAATGTTTGGTCCAACCGCTTTACGAATTTCAGTTACTCGATCTACATCATTGTCAGGGTCTTTTCCAACTTTTACTTTCAATATTTGAAATCCACGATTTACTGCTTCTAAACTATCTTCCACCATCTCTTTAGCATCATTTACGCTAATTGTAAGATCCGTAACGAGTTCTTTACGGTATCCACCTAACACTTTATACAATGGTGCTTGATAACGTTTTGCAAATAAATCATAGATTGCCATATCTACCGCAGCTTTAGCACTTGTATTTTTGTATAGACATTTGTCTATTCGGTCCATGATTTGTGCTATATCCTCAATTTCCATATCTTGAATCGTAGGCTTTATATAATTCAAAATAGCATGGATAATCGAATCTCTTGTTTCCCCTGTTATTACAGCAGTCGGAGCAGCTTCCCCGACTCCTACTTGACCACTATCTGTATAAACATAGACTCCGATATTATTAATTTTATCTACTGTTCGTAGTGCTGTTTTAAACGGTGTTATGAGTGGTGCCTCAACCTCAAACACTTGGATGTCTGTAATTTTCATATGATTCACCTTATTTTTATCAAGCGTATTGTCAAAATTAATTTATATAAATCGCTAGTAATCGTTGATTTTTTCGCTTTTTACGCAAAAAAACTTGTCACCCCCTTAGATTTGGTTAATAGTGAGGTTACCACACGACACCAAAATCCCAAATAAGGATGTGAC
>NZ_JBMIRP010000091.1:0-14187 GCF_049202975.1 Ureibacillus sp. MALMAid1270
TTGTGTGAAATGCTTGAATACGAGATTGCCACATCAACTGGCGTTCAGATTGTTTCATAAAAAAACCTCCAACTTGATTCATTTTCATGATTGTCTCATGTCCATGAAATTCGTTGAAGGTGTGTTATATTTGACGCTTACGTTTCTTTGTCTAATTTAATGGTATGATCTTTTTTATACAAATATAGTAGTAACCAGATAAATGTAATCAAGAAAGATAGAACGTTTGCATACGCTGCACCATTCAATCCAAAAGCCGGAACCCCTAGCCAACCGAACATAAATACTGGCAAGAATGCGATATTTAAAACAATACTAATGATTAAGAAAACTAATGGTGTCTTAGAATCACCCGACCCACGGATGAACGTTGTATAACACATATATAAAAACATAATTGGTAATGTTAAAAACAAAATTTGAGCATAGCTAGCACTTTCTTTTAAAATATTCTCAGGTGTACCCATCAATTTCAAAATATCTTCAGAAAAAAGACCTCCAACGAATGCAACTACAACAGAAATTACTAAAGTTACAGCAATTGTAACCCCTACAATTTCTTTTAGCTTCTCCATATTTTTAGCACCAAAAGCTTGACCGATTAAAATTGAACTCCCCGAACCTACGCCAATAGCAAAAGATATTAATAGGAAGAATAATGGAAAGAAAGCCGCAATTGCTGCCAAGGCGTCTTCACCTAAAGTTTGGCCAACAACAATTGTTGAAACAATTTGTCCTGCCGATTGCAACACACTAGAAAGTGCTATAGGAATTAAAAAGAAAATCATTGATTTAGTTAAAGACATTTGATTATTTAACATTTTTTTCTCCATCTTATTAATTTTTCACACACACTTTTCGATTTTCTAATGGTTTGTTTCATAGTTTTATAAGATAGTAATTAAACTCAACTATAGGAATGAAACGTAGTTCCCCACTTTCTGATCGTCAGTTTTTTACCCAGTATGCACTTCCGTCCTTTTTACGGTCTATAAATCCATATGATACTAGATATCTTCTAATTAATACATAATCCTCATAGAAATTTTTTAAAAAATTGTTAATTTCTTTCTCTGTAAAAATCGCCTCTTTATTTAATTGCTCTGCAATTACTCTTAAAACAATTAAACGTTGTTTTTCCTTAGGTGGAAATTTTACTAGTGGACCTTTAATTCCATCTGGGAAAAACTTTTCAACTATTGTTCTTTGCTCTTCACTTGTAATCGCATAACGGTCATCAACCATCGTGGCATGTTTATGAGGTGTTATAAATGCTGGCGCATACTGATCTTTTTCCTTCAGAAGTTCCATTATTGCCAAAGTTGCCTTTGCTTGACGCTCTTTTTCTTTTAGGACAAATCGATGATGACGAATGGTTGAACTACTACCATTCCCCATTTCCTCTTGAACTTCTTTATCGCTCTTCCCAGCATAAAAATGTTTTAATAGCGATGTTTGACGCTCTGTTAAACCTGTAAATTTTTTATCAAGATTTATTAAATAGTCGAATACAGAATTGTGTTCTTTTTCAATATGAAGGCGAATAAAGCGAACTGCTTCATAAAGAACTTCTCCAACAGGATAGATAATCCCTTTTTCAACTTTTTCACCACATAGTAAACATACATATTGAGTTGGTTCTTCAATATAACCTTGCTTCATTTCATCTAAAGAGGCATTCCAAAATTTTTCGGGCTGATGCATTTCTATTCCCTCCCAGCCATTTTATAAATAACAAACAATCAATCTATATTGTCCAATGATTCTTAAACATTTTATAAAAACGTTTATATAATGTCACCGACAAACGGATTCTATGAATATAAAAAACTACTCGTCATAATCATCAGCGAGTAGTTTTTGTAATAACTAAATTTATTTAATAGAACCAACAATAAACCAAATAATAATGGAGATGAAGATCGACTGTCCAATTCCAAATAATAGTCCCGTTATGAATCTATGTCCATTATTACTCTTTCGCCATTTCCATTTTTGTGTGAAGCCATCAACAAGCATTGGTATAGATAATAAAATTGCACTGTATAATGGCAAATCCTTAAAGTTTAGCATAATTGGTACGAATAAATAACCTAGCAAAATAGCAAAGCAGCGAGTACAAATTGGCATGGGCTTCCCTTTTATATGAAGGCAACGTTCCGGGATCCGATGGCACGGTACAATATAAATTAATTCTTTCATAATTGGTTCCTCCACTAATTTATATTGCATAAATCGCAATCACAGTCCAACCCTTTTCTTTTTCCAATACAATCGCAATCTGTAAATGCAGTAAAGAAGCTACAATCTATACAATCACAATCTAATTTCTTATTCCTTTTTGAACTGTAATAAACTCCAAGTGATAGGAGTGATAAGATTCCGATACCAAGAAGAATCCCACCTAACACATAGGAAGCTTCAACAAGAAAGACAATACCAACACCAATCAAAATAATGGAAAATGTTAATCCTATAAAAAACATAGTGGATCCCCCTTGCTATTTAACTTCTATTTAACCCCTCTGTAAATCATTTCTTATATGTAATTATATTACAAACCCAATTATTTACAGGGCAGTTTTATAACATCACCAAAATTACATGTTTATTTCATTTGAAATTTTAATAATATTTCCTGTGTTAACCTACATAGACTTCAATAACGAAAGGTGGGAACTATGCGAAAACTATTATCATTTTTATTTGTCGTAGTGATAGGTATCATTTTTTCTTTATTTGCAAATGCTTCAAAACTAACTGTAGATGATTTTATAGACTATCAAGCAAATATGAGTTGGTCAGAACCTATGGACTGGGCAATCACCGAGGGTATTTTAAACGGTTATCCTGATAAAACACTAAAACCATATGAGTATGTTACTGAAGCACAAATGACAGTCATGTTATTAAACTTTTTAACTAAAAGTGAAGTTTCTGCTATAAAAAACAGCTCTCAAGCAGGTGAGCATTGGACTACACCCTATTACAACTTAGCTCAGAAGTATCATCTTGATTTATCCTACTCTACTATAAAGAATAGAGACCTTCCTGTTCGACGCGGAACAGTCGCAAAGTTCTTCGCTCAAGCGATTACTGGTAAGGAAATGACGGAACTAGAAGCTGTCCAGTGGATGTATGACAATGAAATTAGTTCAGGGCATCTAGATGGACAGGATGTGCCTCCGAAAACCTATAAATCCTACCACCCAAATGACAAGTTAAGTAGAGCCCATGCTGTTATTTTTTTATATAACATTGAAAAGAATTTAGAAGACAAATCGATTAAAGTCATAGAACAAAAAACAGATGATATTTCAGTTAACGGATTTGAACTTGGCGATCCTCAACATAAATTTGAAGAATTATATGGAGCTCCTAAAAGAATAAGCATGAACGATGATGGTCTAAAATTCCATACGTATTATCATAATGATTACGAAGACATGATCATTGTTGGTTTCGATCAATATGATCAAGCAGTTTTTCTATATTCAAACCAAGAAATTTTTACAGCTCGCCTCAATAACATCAATCTAATAAATCGAGATGCGATAAATTCCTATTTTAATATAAACAATTCAAATGAATCCGCAGAGGTAACGATTGATAACACGAGCCTTACTTTTTATTATGATACGGTATCATACAATACCCCTGTGAGAGCGATCTTAATAAAACAGAAAGACCTAGATTTAACCAAAACGTTAGAGCAACAGACAATTAATAGTTATTTAATCTTTGATATTACGAATAGTTACCGTCAGAACTTCGGACTACATTCATTAAAATGGAATGAAAAGGTTGCTAATACAGCCTATCAACATAGTAAAGATATGTTTATCAATGATTATTTTAGTCATACAAATCAAAAGGGACAGGATCCATTCAGTCGAATAATGGAAAATGGCATTGAATACTCTTTTGCAGGGGAAAACATTGCATATGGTTTTACTAATGGAATTATGGCTGCAGAAGCTTGGATGAACTCCGTCAATCATCGTGAAACGATCTTAAATAAAAACTTCACACACCTTGGCGTCGGATCTCATAGTTGGTACTATACGCAAAATTTCATTACACCATTCCATTAATTTGCATAAGGCTGTCGTAGTCTTCATATGTCTCGTCAGCCATTTTATTCTACAATTTTTCATAACAAGGTATGAGTTTGAAATTTTTTTAAAATAAATATCACCTAACTAATATTTCCCAAACCTCTAGAATAAATATATACGACAACACAGAATAATTGGGGGTAATTTGTTGGGAAATGTTAAAGCAATCGCAACATTTCAATTAGTTGGTGATGAGATTTATCGCACAAACACGTTTCTTCAATTTGGAACGGCAAGAAAGTCCCTAGGAGCCGCTGTTATGTTAAACCCTGGCTCATCGGAATTACAGGGTGAAGCAAGAAAAAAACTATTTATGAATGGCTCGCATACAGATGAAACAACGATCGATGAAACAATGCGGCAGCTCATTCAATTCATGAAGAAAACTCATAAAAATTTAGATGGGCGACTGCATATATACAACTTGTTTTATGTAAAGAAAACTAATAGCCGAGAAGCCATTGAGCTTTTTGAACATTTGAAAGTCTCTGGTAAGTATCCTACAATTATTCCGCCTAATTTATATGAAATGCAACAACATCCATGGATTCTTATTGGTTGGGGGGTTGAAAAGAAGAAAAGCTGGATTCACTTTGAGCAGGAAAAAGAAAAATGGCTAGAAATCATAAGGGATAGCGAAGTTCCATATTTCGGTGTGCTATCAAAAGATAACGAATATTACCATCCATGTCCAAATGGGCCCGATAAATCGGTACGTTTACAACAATTAGTAAACGTTTACAATGAAACTTTTAAGAATAAAATTCACGTTTAATAAGCATAAAATAGGGTTTTGAACACCATTTTCAAAACCCTTTCTTTACTTATTGACTATTCTTTTTATTTTTCTTCATTCGATCTACCATAAACCCACCCTTAAATGACTTTGGTTCGTAGGAGATAATAAATGCCTTAGGTTCAATAAATTCTACCAGTTGGAACAATTCTTTTTCACGATTACGTTTTGCTAAAATTTCATACTTAAAACGTTCACTATCTCGACCTTCCCCAATGTATGTAGTTAAAGCAAAACCATGTGCTCGAATTGTATCGATTAATTCTTGATTTTTATTTTGCGTATTAATAGTAATATACACATATCCAATCGCCAATTTATTTTCAATTCTTGTCCCTAAAAATATACCTAAACCAAAACCAACAGCATAAACAACCATCGCTAATAAGCTTTGATCTCCGCCGAATACAAGAGAAAGACCAAATACATAAATTAACATCTCTAATATTCCAAATAAAGCCGCTAAAAAGGTTATGTTTTTTACAAGAAATATTGTACGGAGTGTTAATAATGGTACATAGATTAACTGCAATAATAAAATTAATAAAATGTTCGTCATTTAATGCGCCTCACTAGAAGTTCTACTTTAACCTATTTTCTCTATTAACTCGGCTGAGTTATTTTTCGGTGAATTTACTTTGCTACTTACTGGATATGCCACCATCTGTTCATGATTAAACGGAACTAATAAATCATGTAATTGCCGTTCATCACGAATCTGTGGATTTAACCATACCATTTGTTGTTCTTTTGGTAAAATGACTGGCATTCGATCATGAATATCCTTCATTAAATCATTTGGTTCTGTCGTTAAAATGGTACATGTGTGGATGAGTTCCCCTGCAGGAGATCTCCAAGAATCCCAAAGTCCTGCTACTCCAAACAAGGAGTCGTCTTTCATTTTAATGCGCATTGGAATTTTCGTATTTCCGTCTCGCTTCCACTCATAAAAAGAATCCATTGGTATAATACAACGTCTTTGATAAAAGGACTTTTTAAAACTTGGTTTCTCACTAACAGTTTCAGACCGCGCATTAATCATTTTAAAAGCTACTTTTTCATCCTTCGCCCACGAAGGAATGAGTCCCCATTTTAAAAACCCCATTCGATTTTTCGCTCCATCATTGATAATCGATAGAATCTGTTGGGAAGGCGCAATATTATAACTTGCTTCATAAAATATCTCTTCTATAGCTTGTTGTATGTCAAATGCCTCTAATATTTTTTCAAACGATGCAAATAGAGTATAGCGACCACACATAGATTCATCCCCCACTGTTAGAGTTCATATTGGTTACATTATATATACTACGTCAGTGGAATGTCTCGTTACTAACATGCAAAATAAAAAGAAAGGGGTTTATACAACCCCTTCCAGTGTTATTTCGTAAGCGCTTTTTTTAATTCTTCTATTTGACCAATATGTCTTTTTTCATGATACCCGAGAAATTCAACCCACTGTTTTAAAGTTAATTTATCGAAGAAAGGATGTGGCAGGTATTTCCCATTTAAGTCGTGTTCACTAATATCTCCCATAAACTTCTCGAGTGATTCTCTCGATTTTTTTAGTTTCTCTTTTAACTGTTCTATTGTTTGGTATTCGTTAGATGGAACAAGAAATTTAGGTGCATTAACTTTTTGCGATCGATCTTGCGTTAGGTGCACTTTTTTCAACTTTACAGGATCTTCTTCTGTAACTGGTATAGCTTCCGTAAAACTACGTACTACAAGCTTCTCTGTTAAATAAAGATGTTCCAATACTTGAGCAATGGTCCATTTCCCCTCTTCTAATACATGGTTTATTTGCTCATCTGTAAAACCATCAATTACTTCAAATAACTCTTCTCTTACTTTTATATTAATTTCCAAAACAACACCCCCTATATTTACCTTTTATTCTATGAAAATTATGAATAGAACGAAAGAGTAAAAAAGAGTGAGAAAGTCATCTCACTCATAACTTGCACTTATATGTTATTTAGGAGGTGACTTTTAAAGTCTAATTAATAACATTGGAAGAAGATAATATTGTTTCGGTTGATGGAGTCAAATACCCATCCTCTTCTACCTCTCCAGCGGAAACCAATGATTGAATTACCCATAACAAGCATTGGGAAGAACCAGAAACTATTTCCGTTTCTCATCCATATAAACGTGTTACGGAACATACAACGTCTAATTCCACCTACACCACCACGGCGAGAAAAATCTTGTTGCTGCGTTGTTGTAAATGTTTGAGGTGTAAAGCTTGGCGGTGGAGAAGTCGGTGGTCTTAACTGATCCCCACCCGGAAAACCTCCTGGAGCACCACCTGGGAATCCACCTGGAAAACCTCCCGGAGCACCTCCTGGGAATCCTCCTCCCGGGAACCCGCCACCCTGGAATCCGCCACGAAACGACGGAGAATCATCTTGGCCTCTACCTCTTCCTCGACCTCTACCTCTGTTATCATCATCAAAATCGAAAGAGTCATCATCATAATCAAAAGGATACATTACATTTACCCCCTTTCTCTTAAACTACCTACAATGTATGTAGCTTCCAAGAGCCTAGTAAGGTAATCTGCCCTCCTTTGCAATTGCCCATATAAATTTATCTGAAATATGAATATTGTCGCATAACTTGAATATGTATTTATAGTCAATGGTTTTTTAATATTTTCCAAATATGTACACATTCCTAAGCTTAGAAATTTCCTAGAAAATCATCATGAGGAGTGATAAAAATCCTTCAATTTGTGATCCCTAAAAATAAGTACACTCTCTGTTTAGTGAATCCTGAAAAAAAGGATATTTTCAACCTTTACATTCGTTATTCAGGTATTCTTAATGGCCCTTCAAAGCGACATATAGAATGCGATCCAACTGTAATGATGACTGACAGGTTATTTGGAGAAAGTTATGCTATTTTAGATGAAAATCATGAATGGGATAATAATCAATCTTATCTATATGAAACACTCTATGTATCAGATGATGGAGTCATTTTGCAAAAGTATTATAGAAACCTGTTAAAAAATGTACAAACTTTAAATTCTCATTCTTTATTTACCACTCCTATTTGGGAAATTGAAGAAACTGATTATGAAATAATTGATCCAGAAGAGATTATTCGAATAGTATTTAAAGACATCTATGCAAAAGAAGCACCCGCGGATTCTAGTAGTTACCGTGAACTACTTAATAAGAGTGTATTATTCGAGCACTTTTTTGAGGATTTATATGTAGAGATGGATCGTTTTTATAAAGGAGATCAATGTTTTTCCAGGGAAAAATGGGATTTTGCTCAAATACTACAATCTAATTATTACGTTCAATTTGTTCAATCGGAAGGTTCTGATATTATCCTTTCAAATTGCTCAGGTATTATGAAAAAATTAAAGCTCTCGAAGGAACAAATGGCAGAGTACTTTATTAAATTTCTTAATTAAACAATCTATAATAATAATTTAAATTAATAGTAAAAATCATTTCCTCTTTGAATTTATTCGAAGAGGTTTTTATATGGTGTAATAAACAGAAAGTAGTTCATTACATGATTGGAGTACTAATAATAAAGTTAACTTTCTGTTTTTATCTGTACTTTTCACACGTTGTATATAAACATTTCCGAACTTTAGAACTGGCAAAGATTCTTGATTCCTTATATTTTTGTGACATTTTTTCTAACGAACGATTATAATATCCCTCCTTTTATCATAGAGTTTAAAAAAACAATTTACACACATTTGACATATCAAAAGGAGGAATGTAATGTTTATTGCTTTTATAATTCTAGCGGGTCTTTGTTTATTTATCGCATTAAAAAAACAAAAAATGCTCTTCTTAACTATTCCTGTAATCGCCTTCATCCTCTACTTTATCATCCAAATTGCTTTAGTACCCCTACCATTTATAGACACAGTAAAGTTCATCTTTAGCCTACAATAATCCCTTTTATGAGCTGGTATTTCCTTTGTCTTCTCTAAAAGGCAAAGTGAAAATATATTTTTTCTTTATCAAAGGTTTTTTCCGATGATTTAGAACTAGAGGAGGAATGTTTGAAGAAAATCACTTCTGTAATGGGTTTTGTTATTGGGGAAATTTATAAATAGGGGTGAATATTGTGAAAAAGATTGATAAAAGTATTGCAGATGCATACTTCCGTGAGAAAACAACGTATATGATCATCTATTTCATTATTTGGGCATTTGTTTCTTATGGTTGTGTAGCATTAGCAGAACCGTTAAGTTCATTTACATTTAACGGGTTTCCATTCCATTACTTCATGGGAGCACAAGGTGCATTAGCTACATTTATTATTCTTTTATTCGTAAATGCAATTGTAGGGGATAGAATCGATAAAAAATACGGCATTGATGAAAGTAAGAATGAAGAAATCGGAAGTAAAACAACACAAAATCACTAAGGGATTATTTCTTAAAAAGGGGGATTGCTATTGGATTCACAATTTATAGTGTCACTTACGATTATTTTAGCAACATTTGCGTTGTATATTTGGATCGCTGTTATTAATAATGCCAAAGGAACATCAGATTTCTATGTTGCTAGTCGTGGAGTTCCGCCACTATATAACGGTATGGCGATTGCTGCGGACTGGATGAGTGCTGCTTCATTCATCGGTATGGCTGGTACTATTATGGTACTAGGATACGACGGATTAGCGTATATTATGGGTTGGACTGGGGGCTACTTATTCTTAGCATTTTTACTTGCCCCACAACTAAGAAAATCTGGTAGCTATACTGTTCCTGAATTTATCGGAGATCGCTTCCAAAGTAAAACTGCACTTATTATAGCCGCGATTTGTACAATGATCATCAGCTTCACATATTCTATCGGACAATTATCTGGATCTGGTGTAGTAATTGGTCGTTTATTCCAAATTGATGCTGGTATTGGGACAATGATTGGGGTTGCGCTTATTGCAATTTACGCCGCATTCGGTGGTATGAAAGGGATTACATGGACTCAAGTTGCACAGTACATTGTATTAATTGTTGCATACTTAGTTCCTGTTATTTTCATGTCTTTACAAATTACAGGGAATCCACTTCCTTGGTTATCTTACGGCCACATCGTTAGTGAATTGGGAGCACTTGATCAAGCACTTGGATTATCTGAGTACTTTGCTCCATTTGAAAACGGAACGAAATGGCAATTCCTTGCACTTATGTTTACATTAATGTGTGGTACTGCAGGACTTCCTCACGTAATCGCACGATTCTATACAGTTAGAACAATGAAAGCTGCTCGTTGGTCAGCTGCTTGGGCGTTATTATTCATCGCGTTATTATACTTCTCTGCACCGGCATACGCAGCGTTCTCTCGCTTCATCTTAATGACACAAGTAGCTGGAAGTAAAATTTCAGAATTACCTGCATGGACAACAACTTGGATCGAAACTGGTCTATTAAAAATGGCAGACCAAAATGCGGATGGAATTCTTCAATGGAAAGAATTAATCATCGCTAACGACATTGTTGTAATGGCAACTCCTGAGATTGCTAACCTTGGAGTATTTGTAATCGGATTAGTTGCAGCTGGAGCTATGGCTGCTGCATTATCAACAGCAGGTGGATTATTAATTGCGATTTCATCAGCATTTGCTCATGATATTTACTACCGAATTTTAAAACCAACAGCTACAGATAAGCAACGTTTAAATGTTGGTCGTATTACAATTATTGTTGCAACAGTTCTTGCTGGTATTGTTGCGCTTAACCCTCCAGGTGCGATTACACAAATTGTTGCTTGGGCGTTCGCTATTGCAACAGGTACGTTCTTCCCTGCTTTAGTACTTGGTGTATGGTGGAGACGCGGTAACTCAAAAGGGACAATTGCTGGTATGGTCATCGGTCTAGCAGTAACATTAGCGTACATCTTTGCTGCTAAATATGGTGGCTTTACAATCTTAGGTATCATTGATACAGGTGCTGGTGTATTTGGTGCGATCGCTGCATTTGCTGCTAACATCATCGTTTCCTTATCAACAAAACCACCTTCACAAGAAGTTCAAGATTATGTAACAAACTTACGCTATCCAGAACAAATGACTTACAAAGATGGCGAAGTGTATTTGAACGAGTAAAAAATCAAACCAGTTTTCAAAGATTCTTTGAAAACTGGTTTTTATCATTCTAAGTTTTTAAAAAAATAATAGGTTTCATAATAATGAAAATCTGTATCTGGGATTCTTTCATTCTTATTGTGAATTGTACTCATACGGTTGATGATCGAAGCTATTGCCCCTTCGAGTATGCCATTTGTAGAAAAACTAACACCATAAGAATATAAATCCCCAAACTCTTCAGCAACCCATTTTAAAATACCTTCAATTTCAAAAGGATAGTTCATAAGTGTAAACTGAAAGTTAAATTTCATATTAGAGTTAATCGGGAGTTTTAAATTCGATAAGAACTTAATTCCCCCAATACTAATATTATCTAACAGTATAGGTGTTGCACCAACCTCTATTTTTTGATTATTCACTTCAATAATGGTCATTTTTCCAATGACATGTTGAGGGAATACAAAACGGAAATACTTTCTTTTTTCAATTTCATTTTTGCGATTCTTCTTTTTCACAGCTTGTGGCTTTAGAAAACCTCTATTCATTAACTTCTCATACTCTTGCTGTGTTACAGCTTTAGAAAATAAGTATCCTTGAATATAATCACATTCTTGTTGCTTCAAGAATTGAAGCTGCTCAGACTCTTCAACACCTTCTGCTACTACTTTCATATCTAGTGTTTTTGCCAAATACAGAATGGATGAAACGATCCCTTTTTCCATATGGCTGTCATGACTTAAATTTCGAATAAAATCTCGATCTATTTTTACCGTATCTGGTTTAAATCTTCGTAATAGGTCTAAGAATGAATACCCCTTACCAAAGTCATCAATGGCAATTCTAACACCTAATGCCTTTAATTCTTCAATAGTCGATAGAACCATATGTTCACTTTTCAACAAAGTACTTTCAGTAATTTCTAATTCTAAATATTTTGGGGGGATTTGGTTCATTTCGAGTTGTTCTTTTACTAAATCAACAAGTCCATTATGCATAAATCTTATCGGAGGGACATTAACAGATATCGAGCGAAGTAAAAATCCACTATCTTTCCATTCCTTTAATAATGTAATAACTTTCTTAATCACCCAATCTGTAATTGGAATAATCAAATGATTCTCTTCTGCAATCGGGATAAACTCATTTGGAGAAATTGCACCCCATTCATCGTGATTCCAGCGCATAAGTACTTCTGCTCCATAAATTTGACCCCGATTCGGTTCTAATATGTATAGTCTCCACTAATTGATTCCTTCATCCAAACACCCGAATTTAAATGATGAAATATTTGTTGAAAAGTATGAGTAGACTTTTGTTGTTCCGTTAAATCCTCAATGATCAGGTTAACACCTTCTGTTGTTTCTTGATTTTTTAAAGGAATGAAGGTTAGTAATAAGGTTAATGTTTGGTCATTATATTCATAATCAATAAGATGCTTTTGAATATCCCCTTCGAGTGCCTCGTTATATGTTAATTTTAACGCTAAGTATGTATCTTCTGGCAAAATGCGTTTAAAGTCCTCAATATTCTTGGGTTCATAACCTAATATTTCTTTGAAAATATTTGTATTCATTGAAAAAATACAATAATCAGAGGAAATGATAATTGAAGGATTTGGTTGGTACTTCGAAAATGTAGCACAATATTGTAATAAACTATTTTCACTTGTAAGATTTTCTTCATTTACTTCATCTATATTTTTATTAAAAAATCGATTTAGTAGGTTATTTTTTTTTGACTTATTAGACATCATTACACCTTCTACCCAAAAATTCTTATGATTTCGAAATGGTGATATTAAGTATATTAGACTATTTGTAAAATTAATTGAATAGGTAATATACACTATTATAGGGTTTTTGGAAAGAAATTGTAAACTATTCAAATAATTAATCCCTATTATGACAATAGGTTAAATATATATTATTGTGGACTAGCGCTCAATACTTACAGAACGGTTTATTTTAAAATATTTATAATTTTACAAAAATTATGTACAACTTAAAAATTTTTATTTATATTATAATTAGATAATGAAACTTCTTTGGTTTATTATCGTATATATATAACAATAATCTTACTCTTTTGGAGGGAAACCATTTTTATGTTTGATAAATTCAAGAAATCACTATTTGGAAAAAGTCATCGTTACAGTTCTTATTCTTCAAGCCATAAAGGTTATTCCCATCGAGACAAGTATTATGGCCACAAACATTATAAAAGAAAACGTAGAAGTTTCAGTTCAGGATTTTTCGGTTCCAGAAGTGGTAGCTTCTTTAGCAGTTAATAATGTTAAATTACATTAGCGACTTTAAAATAAATCATCTAATGAAAAGGTATATTGACCTTGAAACACCTTATCAGTTTCAAAAAATCATCGGAAAAGGTTCGTATGGTGTTGCCTATTTATTAGTTCATAAAGATACGGGAATACAATACGTCCTAAAGAGGATGAGGACTAAACATAGTGGAGACGAACGTCAGAAACGAAAGTTTAAACAAGAAGTTACGATGTTAAAACTATTAGGCCTCCCAAATGTGCCGAAATTGGTTTTCGAAGGTGAATTAGAAGGAATACCTTTTTATATTATGGATTTTATAGATGGTAACACCTTTGAACAGGAAATTTTCCATGAAGGAAAAGTATTTTCCTTAGAAAAATCTTTTATTATTTTAGAAAAATTGTTTGAAGTCGTTATTAAACTACATGAAAGAAATATTGTACATCGTGATTTAAGAATCCCGAATATTTTAATCAAAAATGATATTATTTATATTATTGATTTCGGATTAGCTTCATATATTAATAGTGATGTTCTTGTAAAAGAAATAGAAAATCCAAAGACATTAGAAGATCATAGAAGTGATTTATATTTCATTGGCCATTTTTTACTTTTTTTACTTTACTCAACGTACTCACCTAATAGTAGGAAAGAGCGAAGTTGGCAAGAGGAACTTCAACTTCCCGATGATGTAAAAACGTACATTGAACGATTACTTCTTATTGGACCTGCTTTTTCAAGTGCTGAAGAAGCAAGACAATCGATTCCATCATTTATCAATGGGGCTGTCCCATAAGTGGAGATTTTTCCACTAGGGGCAGTCTCGTTTTGTTTAAAAATCAAAAAAATTTATTAAAGAAAAAAATCGTCTCCTTTTCTATAATTGTAAGTGACGAAACAAACAATTGGAAAGGTGAGA